>NZ_JBYCLB010000284.1:0-2628 GCF_057473705.1 Mycobacterium sp. TH-M15
ATCAGCGTGGCGGTCAGGCCGAGCCGGCGCCGGGACTGCAGGTCGGCGGTCATCCGGAAGACCGGCGCGGGCAGCAGGTGCACCTCGTCGTAGATGATCAGCCCCCAGTCCCGGCTGTCGAAGAGCTCCAGGTGGCGGTACTCGCCCTTGGTGCGCCGGGTGATCACCTGGTAGGTGGCGATGGTGACCGGCCGGATCTCCTTGCGCTCCCCGGAGTACTCGCCGATCTCGTCCTCGGTCAGCGACGTGCGGGCGATCAGCTCGCGCTTCCACTGCCGGCCGGCGACGGTGTTGGTGACCAGGATCAGTGTGGTGGCCCCCGCCTTGGCCATCGCCGCGGCACCCACCAGGGTCTTGCCCGCGCCGCACGGCAGCACCACCACGCCGGAGCCGCCCGACCAGAACGAGTCGGCGGCCATCTCCTGGTAGTCGCGAAGGTGCCAGCCGTCCTGGTGCAGGCTGATCGGGTGTGCCTCGCCGTCGACGTATCCGGCCAGATCCTCGGCGGGCCAACCGATCTTGAGTAGCAGCTGCTTGACCCGGCCGCGTTCGCTGGGGTGCACCATCACGGTGTCGTCGTCGATGCGGGTGCCGAGCATCGGCGCGATCTTCTTGTTGCGCAGCACCTCTTCGAGCACCGCCCGGTCCAGGCTGACCAGGGTCAGGCCGTGCGCCGGGCTCTTCACCAGCTGCAGCCGGCCGTAGCGGGCCATCGTGTCGACGATGTCGACCAGCAGCGGCTGCGGCACCGCGTACCGGGAGTAGCTGACCAGCGCGTCGACCACCTGCTCGGCGTCGTGTCCGGCGGCGCGGGCGTTCCACAGCGCCAACGGGGTGATCCGGTAGGTGTGGATGTGTTCAGGGGCGCGCTCCAGCTCGGCGAACGGCGCGATGGCGGCGCGTGCGGCGCCGGCGAGCTCGTGGTCGACCTCGAGCAGCACCGTCTTGTCGGACTGGACGATCAGCGGTCCGTCGGTCACCGGTGTTGCTCCTTACCCATTGTCGTTGAGGTGTCATCGGTCGCGGCGAGACCCACCGCTGTCCGCCGCATCACCGACCGCGGAAGTCGGCCACGACCGCGCAGTGCTGTCGTGGTCATGGGACGTGTGGGAACCACTTTGGCCCATTGGGCGACAACAGGAACCCGCGGTCCTGAGTGTCCTTGCAGGCGGTGGTCCCGGTGCCGTCGACGCCGCAGATTATCCCGTCGACGGTGATGGAGTGGCACGGGGGGAGAGTCCTGACCGACCGGCTGTCAGTGATCGGGGTGGTCGTTTCCTGCAACTCTTTATCGGTGCCGATCCAATTCACTCGCTGTGTACCGCCGGGCGACGGCGAAGCGGGAGGCACACCTGGGAAGTTGTTGCCGGTGCATTGTGCTGATCGGGTAAATGTGAAATCACAGAGGATTCCATCGGGGGTGAGGAAGTACACCATCGGCTTCGGGGCGTGGCCCGGCGTGGTGAACGGGATCTCGTAGTCGTGCACGTTGACCGGCGTGTAGCGGCTCAGGTCCGGGAAGTGGACCGATCCGGCGCGGCATTGGGTTTGGCAGCCTGCGACAAGCAGGACCGGGGCTGCGATCACGTTTGGTATTCGGCGCAGTGCTGCCATGATTACCGTCCTTTGTGCTCGGGTCGGGAGCGGGCGCTGGTCACGTACCCTGTTACGGTGGGGCGGCGTTGACGGTGATCTCTTGCGAATTGTATTGGCCGACGCCCCATTGACTGACCAGGATTTTCATGTCGCCGAGCGTGGTTCCGGGGACGGGGAGGATGTATCCGCCGTAGACGCCCGGGACGTTTGGCGGCCCGTTAGTGTTGGTCTGTTGCGCGACGGTGGTAGTGGTGTCGCTTTTGAATATTTCGGTGGGGCTGTTCGCGACGCGTATCTCCACCACACCATCGGGCCCGCCGCGCCCGGCGTTGAATCCGGATAACACCGACTGCCCGTCGAGTTCGCGGAAACTGAGTTCACCAAAAGGCGCTGGGCTGACGACGGCGGGAGCCTGTCCGTTTACCCCCCAGCCGTTGCCGGTCCACGGTTGCCAGGTGCTGCGGTCGGCGACGTCTCCACCGTGGGCGAGGTCGACTTGGTACATGGTGACGCCTTGGCCGCGGTCGAACGAGTCGGCTGCGATATAGACGTTGTCGCCTTTCTGGTAGCCGCTGATCTGGGTGGGCGCACCGCCGCCCGGTGTCCAGGGACGCCAGGAGTTCGGGACGGCCGCCCAGGGTTTCGAGAAGTCGTCGGTGACTTCCACCAGCCAGGAGCCGCCGACCGGATCCAGGCTGGGCTTGGTGGTGCCGACCACCATCATGTAGGTCTTGCCGTTCATGGTGATGGTTCCGGCCGGGAGGGTGATGTCGACGCCGAGACCCAGGTTGATGGCGTCTTGGAGCAGTTCGAACAACGGGTGGCCACTGCCGTCGGGGCCGGTCAGGGGTGGGCCGTCGATAATCATCTTGCCGGTCTCGAAGTGCACCGGCACCGCCACGGACGGGTAATGCGGACCAGCGCCCACCTGGTCGCCGGCGAAAGAATCCCCGAAGATCGCCACGTACCGCCCGCCGGACAACGGGCCGACCTCACCGAGGTCGGCCGCGCCGAGGTCGCGGATGCCGGGAT
>NZ_JBYCLB010000285.1:0-1570 GCF_057473705.1 Mycobacterium sp. TH-M15
GCCCGTAGGCGTGCGACGTAGCGGTTCCGACGTACTCGCCGTCGTGGAACATCAGCGCGGCGACCGGTGAGCTGCCGGTGGCGTGCGTGACGGTGACCAGCGCAACCGACAGCGTGGCGCACGGATCGAAGTTGCCCTTGAACGTTGCCGGATCGCTGTCCCAGGACCACGCGGTACCGGTGTAGTGGGGAAGGTGTTTGACCGCGACGATCACCGCCGGCGCCGCCAAATCCACCCCACAGTTCGGTGTTGCCGCCGCCGGTCCGCCGACAACGCCGAGCATCGACCCCGCTGCCGCGCAGGCAGCGGGGAACGTCAGGAGCCGCATCCGAAATCCGGCGGCCTCAGGATGCGACCGACGGCCCATCGTCGTCTGTGTCGTCCGACGGCGGATCTCGATCGGCCCGCTCGGCAACCGGTTCGACGCTGATGTTGAGCAGCTGGCACAGCCCGTCGATGTAACCGTCGATGGACATGGCCCGCTGCAACGCGTTGACCGCGTCACGCACGGTCGCGTTCGGGTTCGGGAACCAGTCTCGGATGGCGGTGGCAACCTGGTTGACCTGACAGGTGATCGGCGTGGTGTGCCGGGCGATAACCCGGGGGTTAACGTCGAGGATCTTTACCCACCGGGCTCTCGCGGGCATGGGCACATCCTGCCACATGCCGCGGTGACGTGGCCGTTCGGTTCCGGCGCCGGGCTTCGGCCAGCTGCCAGCTCCGGAGACCAGAGGTTGGATCCGTCGGCGAAGCTGTTCGCCGCCCAGCCCCAGGCTTGCGCTGATTTGGTCGGTAAATCGGCCGTCCAAACCCTCAGGGGATCCCCGCCGGGCGAGCCGACCACCCGATTCGGTACGTGTGATGGTAGTGCCGCGTCAGGGCGTCGACCCGAGGGTGTCCGGGCAGAGGTTGTGCTGCGCCGCATCAATCACGAGCGGCACCGGCACCGCGGCACCGAACGAGTCGTTCTGGATTATCTGGTCGGGCGTGATGCCCGCGCGCAGCTGCATGCACACGTGCAGGCCATGGTTGGTGACTCCGGCCGGTGTGATGAACGGCCAGACGTCGACGTTGACACCCGCGTCCCGCAGCGCCTGCAGGTAGCTGTCGGCGTCCGCGCGCGACGGCGCCGCTGTGACGGTCGTCAGCGCCGCGACCGCGGTGAAGGCGGTGAGTACCCGATACATGGCTGTGGTTCCCTCCGTGCGGCCAGCGGCGTGCACCGCCGGCGTGATGCCGCGAGGGTAGAGCAGCACACCGACATACGGTGCAGGGGTCGCGGCACGGGTGAGGTCGGGCCTTTCGGCGACCGCCGCACAGCCAAGCGTCCGCGCGGTCTGCCGGGCGGAGTTGGATGGGCACGGGCCATAGTTTATTGACCTGTTTCCGCAGGTCAATCTTGGTGCGCGGTACTGGGATTGAACCAGCGACCTCTTCCGTGTCAGGGAAGCGCTCTCCCGCTGAGCTAACCGCGCCTCGCGTCATTGAACGGAGGTGGAGACGGGAATCGAACCCGTGTGCACGGCTTTGCAGGCCGTTGCCTCACCACTCGGCCACTCCACCGCGGGGG
>NZ_JBYCLB010000286.1:0-3274 GCF_057473705.1 Mycobacterium sp. TH-M15
GACCAACCCTTCCCCGACCTCGGCCTGGACTCGATGATGGCGATGAACATGCTGAAGGAGACGCAGCGGCTGGTGGGCCGCGACCTGTCGGCGTCGGTGTTCTGGAACCACCCCAGCATCGCGCAGCTGGCGGCGCATCTGGTGAAATTACTCGGACCACGACAGACACCGCAGCCGGCCGAGACCGCCGGCACGGTCGTCGAGCCGACCGGGGGCGTGCTGGACGAGTTGTTGGCAGATGTGGAAGCGGAATCGGCCGGTAGCGGGAGCGGTAATCTTCGATGACAGCGATCTTCAGCAGGGTTGCGACGATGCCCGCCGAGCAGCGGGATTCGCTGACCGAGCGGTTCGACAAGGCCGCCCGGGTCGCCACCGCCGAACCGATCGCGGTGATCGGCGTCGGCTGCCGGTTCCCGGGTGGGGCCACCGGTCCGGAGCGCTACTGGAACCTGCTGGCCGGCGGCGGCGACGCGATCACCGAGATCCCCCCGGACCGCTGGGACGCCGACGAATACTACGACCCGGACCAGTTCGCGCCGGGCCGGATGTCGTCGAAGTGGGGCGGCTTCCTGCCGGACGTGGCCGGCTTCGACGCCGACTTCTTCGGCATCTCGCCGCGGGAAGCCGAGGCGATGGACCCGCAGCAGCGGCTGATGCTCGAAGTCGCGTGGGAGGCACTGGAACACGCCGGGATCACCCCGGAGCAGGTCGCCGAAGCCCGCGGCGCGGTGATGATGGGCGTCTACTACACCGAGTACCAGTCGATCTCGGCGGCCAACCCGAACAGCATCGACGCCTACTCGGCGACCGGCAACGCGCACGCGGTGGCGGTCGGGCGGATCGCCTACCTGCTCGGGCTGCGCGGACCGGCGATGGCGGTGGACTCGGCCTGCTCGTCGTCGCTGGTCACCGTCCACCTGGCCTGCCAGAGTCTGCGGCTTCGGGAGAGCGACCTGGCGCTGGCCGGCGGGGTGAGCCTGATCCTGCGCCCGGAGACCCAGATCGCCATGTCCAAGTGGGGGATGCTCTCCCCACGCGGTCGCTGCCACAGCTTCGACGCCGGCGCCGACGGCTTCGTCCGCGGCGAGGGCGCCGGGGTGGTGGCGCTCAAACGGCTCACCGATGCCATCCGGGACGGCGACCGGGTGCTGGCGGTGGTGCGCGGCTCGGCGGTCAACTCCGACGGCCGCTCCAACGGGTTGACCGCGCCGAACAACGTCGCCCAGCGTGACGTGATCGGTCGCGCGCTGCGCAGCGCCGACGTCCCGCCGGGCACGGTGAACCTCATCGAGACGCACGGCACCGGGACCGCGCTCGGCGACCCGATCGAATTCGACGCCTTGTCCAGCGTCTACGGTCAGGGCGCCGCGCCGTGCGCGCTGGGCGCGGTGAAGACGAACATCGGTCACCTGGAGGCCGCCGCCGGCATCGCCGGCTTCATCAAAGCGGTGCTGGCCGTGCAACGCGGCCTGGTGCCGCCGAACCTGCACTTCTCGCAGTGGAATCCGGCGATCAAGCCGGAGTCGACCCGGCTGTTCGTCCCGACCGAGCCGGCGCCGTGGCCCACCGACGCGGAACCGCGCCGGGCCGCGGTGTCGTCGTTCGGCCTGGGCGGAACCAACGCGCACGTGGTCATCGAGCAGAGCCCGGACCCGCGGCCGGCGCCGGCGCCGGACGGCGCGCCGGTGACGACGCTGGTGCTGTCCGGGAAAACCGAGCCGCGAGTGGCGGCGTGGGCGGCGACCCTGGCCGACTGGCTGGCGGCCGAGGGTGCGGCCGTACCGCTGGCCGACGTCGCCGACACGGTGAACCACCACCGCGGCCGGTATCCGAAGATCGCGGTGGTCTGTGCCCGCGACCGGGACGAAGCCGTGCGCGGGCTGCGGGCGGTCGCCGCCGGTGAGCCGGCACCGGGTGTGGTCGGCCCCCGCGCCGCGGTATCCGCCCCGGGAACGGTGTTCCTGTACTCCGGCCAGGGGTCGCAGTGGGCCGGAATGGGCCGGCAGCTGTTGGCCGACGAACCGGGGTTCGCGGCCGCGGTCGACGCGTTGGAGCCGGTCTTCGTCGCGCAGGTCGGCTTCTCGCTGCGGGCGGTGCTGGAGTCGGGTGAGCCGGTGGTCGGCATCGACCGGATCCAGCCGGTGCTGGTGGGGGTGCAGCTGGCGCTGACCGCGTTGTGGCGCAGCTACGGGGTGGAACCCGACGCCGTGATCGGGCACTCGATGGGGGAGGTGACCGCGGCGGTGGTGGCCGGGGTGCTGAGCCCGGCCGACGGGCTGAAGGTGATCGCCACCCGGTCGAAGCTGATGACGCGGCTGTCCGGGCAGGGCGCGATGGCGCTGCTGGAACTCGGCGCCGACGCGGCCGAGCAGCTGATCGCCGGCTATCCGGACGTCACGGTGGCGGTGTACGCCGCGCCGGAGCAGACGGTGATCGCCGGCCCGCCCGACCAGGTCGACGCGGCGGTCGCCGTGGTCGACGGCCGGGGCAAGCTGGCCCGCCGGGTCGACGTCGACGTGGCATCGCACCACCCCACCGTCGACCCGATCTTGGACGAATTACATTCCGCGCTGGCCGATTTGGTTCCGATGACACCGAAGGTACCGCTGATCAGCACGGTGATCCGCGGTGCGGACGACGAGCCGCGATTCGATGCCGGCTACTGGGTGGCCAACCTGCGCACCCCGGTCCGGTTCGGCGACGCGGTGCGCGCCGCGGCGGTCGGTCACGCGACCTTCGTCGAGGTGAGCCCGCACCCGCTGCTCACCCACGCGATCACCGCCAACCTGGCGGCGGCCCGGCCCGGCGGTGAGCTGCAGGTCGCGGCGACGCTGACCCGGGACACCCCGGAGTCGCTCACGTTCCACACCCATCGGGCCGCTATCCGTCCGCCCGGTGCCGGGGCTTCGCCGTCCGACGGCTTCGCGGCCCGGCTGGTGGACCTTCCGCCGACGCCGTGGCGGCACGTGCGGTATTGGGCGGCACCGTCATCGGCCGCCCGCCGGCCGGCCGGCAGCCATCCGCTGCTGGGCACGCACATGGAGATGCCGTCCGGGCGGGAACACGGATGGCAGGCCGACCTGGGCGCCGACCTCGTCGGGTGGCTGGCCGACCACATGGTGCACGGCCAGATCGTGATGCCGGCAACGGGTTTCGCCGAGATGGCGCTGGCCGCGGCCAGTCAGGCCCTCGGTGTCCCGGTCCGGTCGCTCACCGTGCGCCGGCTCGAGGTCGAGCAGATGCTGCCGCTGGGCGAGCAGACCCGCGTCACTAC
>NZ_JBYCLB010000287.1:0-6653 GCF_057473705.1 Mycobacterium sp. TH-M15
CGTCGACGCCGCGGTGCGGCTGCTAGGTTTGCCGTCATGACCTGGCCCAGCGGACAACCGCGGCCGGACCAGCCGCGCTATCAGCCGGCGTACCAGCCCGGGTATCCACCGCCGGCCGGGCCGGGCTACCCGATGCCGCCGGGGTATCCCCCCGCGCCCGGGTTTCCCCCCGCGCCGCCGCCGGGCACCAACGGGTTCGCCGTCGCCTCGCTGGTGCTCAGCCTGATGTGCGTCTCGCTGCTGGCGCTGATCTTCGGCATCGTCGCGTTGTCACAGATCAAGCGGCGCGGGCAGAGCGGCCGCGGCATGGCCGTCGCCGGAGTGGTGATCAGTTCGGTGACGCTGCTGCTGTTCGGTGCGGTGGCGACGGTCGCCGGCCTGCATGCTGCGCTGAACGGCTCGACGGCGTCCAGCCCAGAGACCTCCAGCCCCACCGCAGACCTCCCCGAAGTGCGCCTCTCGCCAACCCTGGACTTGTCGGTCGGCGACTGCATCGAGGACCTCCCCTACAGCAGCCACGTGGCCTCGGTGTCGAAGATCGACTGCGACCGGCCGCACCGCGGCGAGGTCTACGAGGTGGTTCCGGTGGCGGGCGAGCGCTTCCCCGGCGACGAGACGATGGACAATTACGCCAACAAGTGCGGGCCGGCACTGGATCGGTATGCCCCGGCCGCGGCCAACGACAGCGCCTACAGCATGTTCTATCTGCACCCGACCCGGGAGACGTGGAAGATCGGCGACCGGACGATCACCTGCGTCGTCACCACCGAGGACAAACGCACCGGATCGGTGCACTGACGGGTCGCCCTGACGCAACCCGGCGGGGTGCCTCACCGGTAGTCGTCGTCGCCGGCCGGCACGCTCTGGTGCTGTTCCAGCACGTCGGCGGGATCGGCCTCGCCGGCCGAGCCTGCGAAGAACGGGTCCGGCTCGTCGTCGGTGTCCTCGACCGCCAGGGCCTGCTCAGCGAGGTCGGTGTCGCTGGCTTCGACGTTTGATTCGGCACTGGGGTTGGTCATGGCCGCCTCCGGTGATGGTGATCAGCGTGCACCTACCAGTGTGCGCCGCCGGCCCGTCGCCCGTCGCTGGTTACCGACAAGTCAGGTACCGTCGTTTCATGGCTGTGCAGCAAATCGACGTCGTCATCGTGGGAGCCGGCTTCGGTGGCATGGGCGCGGCGATCCAGCTCAAAGAGCTCGGCTTCGACGACATCGCCATCCTGGAACGCGAGGACGACCTGGGCGGCACCTGGCACGTCAACCGCTATCCGGGCCTGGCGGTGGACATCCCGTCGACCACCTACTCGTACTGGTTCGAGCCCAACCCGTACTGGTCCCGGCTCTTCGCCACCGGCCCCGAGCTCAAGCGCTACGCCGAGCACGTCGCCGACAAGTACGACGTGCGCCGGCACATGCGGTTCAACACCACCGTCGACGGGGCGCACTGGGACGACGACGAGCGGCGGTGGCGGGTCAGCCTGGCCGACGGCGACACGCTCAGCGCGCGCTACCTGATCACCGCCACCGGCTTCCTGTCCCAGCCGCACACCCCGGATATCCCCGGTATCACCGGCTTCGCCGGCACGGTGGTGCACACCACGGCCTGGGACGACGACCACGACTTCACCGGCCGCAACGTCGGGCTGATCGGCACCGGGGCCACCGCGCTGCAGCTGATCCCCGTGCTGGCCAAGACCGTTGCCGACCTGACCGTCTACCAGCGCACCGCGATCTGGGTGGCGCCCAAGCCGGACTTCCGCATCTCCCCGGCGGTGCAGCGGCTCTTCGCCACGGTGCCGCTCACCCAGCGGGCGGTGCGCTGGGTCACCGACAACCTGCTGGAGTTCATGACCTACGTCGGGGTGCTGAACGTCCGTGCCTTCGTCTACCGCCGGCTGTCGATCGCCGCGATGGACCTGTGCAAGATCCACCGGTTCGTTCAGGTGCGTGACAAGGAGCTGCGGGCCAAGCTCACCCCGGACTACGACCTGGGCTGCAAGCGGCCCAGCTGGTCCAACGAGTACTACCGCAGCTTCACCAAGCCAAACGTGCACCTGGAGACCGCCGGCATCGACCGGATCGAGCCGGACGGGATCGTCACCAAGGACGGCACCAAGACCCCCATCGACACCCTGGTGCTGGCCACCGGCTTCGACCTGTGGGACGCCAACTTCCCGGCCATCGAGGTCATCGGCCGGGGCGGCCGCAACCTCGGAAAGTGGTGGCGGGAGAACAGGTTCCAGGCCTACCAGGGGCTGTCGATGCCGATGTTCCCGAACTACCTGAGCCTGGCCAGCCCGTACGCGTTCTCCGGGCTGTCCTTCTTCAACACCATGGAGTACCAGATGCGGCACATGAAGCGGCTGTTCGGTGAGGTCAAACGCAAGGGCGCGACCACCTTCGAGGTCACCGAGGCCGCCAACGCCGCCTTCCTGGACCGGATGACCCGCAACCTGGACAGCTCGGTGTTCTACGCCGGCAACTGCGCCACCTCGCGGTCCTACTACTTCAACCACAGCGGCGAGGCGACCCTGCTGCGGCCCACCTCGGTGCGCGATGCGGTCCGCGACGGCGACCGGTTCCCGCTGAGCGACTACCGCATCGACTCGCGCCGATCGCCAGGGCGGCGGAGCCGGCCGGTGGGAGGACGAGAACGCCGCCACCGCAACAAAAGTCGCCTCGGCGTTCGCCCGGCTGGCCGAGGCTCAGCGCCAGGCGGACCGGCGCAAGCGGCTGCAGCCGGTGCTGCAGCGGTTCACGGTGCTCGAGCCGCTGTTCGACGGGAGCCGGGTGCACCTGCCGTTCTGGGCGGTGCACGCCACCCGGGTCACGACGGTCTGACGACGTTGCGGGTGCGATCCTCGCGCACCGGGATTCCGTTGCGGCCACCGAGATCCTGCGAGTACCAGCCGGTCACATAACCGACCGCGGCCCCGTTGACGCCGAGTTCCTTGGCGTCAACGTGGTCGATGGTGTCCTCCTTGTTGTGGTAGTTCGGGTCGAACGGCTCGTCGGCCGTTCCGCCCCACAGCTTGGCCTCCTCGGCCGACTTCTTCTGCTCGGCGCCGGAGAACAGCCCGCCGGACGGAACACCGGCCAGGGTGAATCCGTCGTAGTCCGACCGGCCGTCGAACGACGTGTCCAGCGCGGTCACGCCCACCGACTTCAGGTAGGCGACCAGGGCGCGTTCGATGCCGGCCGACCCCTCGGGCACCACCGGCTGGCCGCGTTCGTCCAGCGGCATCGACTGGTCGCCGTCGTAGGCGAAGTAACCGGGGTTCGGCGAGCCGATCATGTCGAAGTTGAGGTACAGCGCGATGTCCTTGAGCGCGTCGACGTCGAGGCCCTCGACGTAGCGCATCGAGCCGATCAAGCCGAGCTCCTCGGCGCCCCAGAAGCCGAACCGAACCGCGTTGCGGACGTTCGGTGACGGCCCGAGCTGCAGCGCGGTCTCCAGGACGGCGGCGACACCGGAACCGTTGTCGTTGATGCCCGGGCCCTCCGGAACGCTGTCCAGGTGGGCGCCGAGCATCACCACGTTGTCGGTGGAGCCGGTCTTGGTCTGGGCGATGACGTTGCGCGAGGTGAGGTCGTCGGTGTGCGCGTCGAGCTTCACCGTGACCGGGTCGTGGGCCCCGCGCAGGGCGGCACCGTCGGCCTTGGTCACGCTGACCACCGGGACCTTCACCTCGGTGTGTTCACCGAGCGTGCCGCCCATCTTCTCCTCGTCGACGTTGTCGGCGACCACGACGGCCACCGCGCCGTGCTCGACGGCCAGCGCCATCTTCTCCTTGAACGGGCAGGCACCGCGGTCCACCAGCACCACCGCACCCTGGACCGGCAGACCGTCGTAGTCCGCCGCGGCACAGCCCGGCTTCTCGCCGCCCGGCACCGCCACCAGCGGCGCGCTGATCCCCTCCGGCCTGGTGCCCAGGCTGTACTGCAGCGCCCGCGCCGCGAAGGTCTTGTCGTCCAGGGTGATCGAACCCTTCTCGGCCTTGAACACCCGCGCGGTGAACTCCGGGGTCTGCACGTCGAAGCCGTGGTCGCGCAGCTCCTTGACCACGTAGTCCACACTCGCGTCGTAGCCCGGCGTGCCCGCCGCCCGGGTGTTGTTGTTGGCGTCGGCGATCTGCTGCAGCTGTTTCAGGTGACCCATCAGCGCGTCCGCGGTGATCTTGTTGCGCAGCGTGGTGGCGAACCCGTCGACCTGGACCGGGTTGGGTCTCGATTCTGCCGACGGCCGGCTGCATCCTCCGGCGAGCACCGCGGCGGCCACCGCGGCGATCAGCAGCTTCGATGTGTGTTTCACCGCGACCACGTTAGCCGACCTGCGCGGCGACCAGGTCGGCCACCGCACGCATCCCGGCGGCGTTGGGATGAAACGGCGCCGGCCGCCACGGCAGCGGCCAGGCCGCCCCCACCGTCCACGGCCGGCCTGACCACGGGTGGTGGTCCCGGCTGGCCTCGGCGGCGCCCACCAGTCCACAGCCGGTGGCGGCCGCCGCGGCGGCAGTCTGGTCGGCCAGCCGGTCGGCGATCCGTCGGCCCGACTCCGCGTCGGCGTCCGACAGCGGCGCGGCGGGAACCCCGGCCGGCGGCAGCAGGGTCAGGTAGTCGACGAACAACACCCGGGCCCGCGGCGACCGGCCGCGCACCGCGGCCCCGACCGCCCGCAGCGACTCACCGATCCGGTCCAGTGCCTGCTCGCGGGCCTCCGGGCTCCGCAGGTCGCCCAGCAGCCGGCGGCGCAGCAGCGGGGCGAGCCACCCGGGAACCGCAGCGGCCCTCAGGAACGGCACATAGCCGACGTCGTTGCCGCCGATGGTGATCGTGACCAGGGTCTCCGACCCGTCCAGCACGTCGATCTGCGGTGCGACGCCGCGCTGGCGATCGCTGAGTAGCTGGGCGGTGGTGGCGCCGGAGAAGCTGCAATCGACCAGGTGCAGGTTCAGCGCGTCGGCCACCAGCTGGGGATAGTTCCGCGCCGATCGGCCCGATCCGTACGGCGCGCCGCCGGCCCGCGGCCGGATTCCCGGGCCGGCCGCCATCGAACTGCCGAGCGCGACATATCGGCCCAGCTCGCGCGTCGTCACCGTGCCGGAGACGACGCCTGGGCCCAGAACCGCTTCGGGATCCGCCCCGCGCACCGGGCCAGGCGCCCCGCGGTGACGGCGGCGGCCATCGCGGCGGCCATCGTCTTCGGGTCGGCGGCCCGGGTCACCGCGCTGGCCAGCAGCACCGCGTCGCAGCCCAGCTCCATCGCCGACGCGGCGTCGCTGGCGGTGCCGATCCCGGCGTCCAGCACCACCGGAACCTCGGCGGCCTCGACGATCATCTCGATGTTGTGCGGGTTGGCGATGCCCAGGCCGGTGCCGATCGGCGAGCCGAGCGGCATCACCGCGGCGCAGCCGGCGTCGGCCAGCCGGCGGGCCAGCACCGGGTCGTCATTGGTGTAGGGCAGCACCACGAACCCGTCGTCCACCAACCGCTCGGCGGCCCGCAGCAACTCGACCGCATCCGGGAGCAGGGTGCGTTCGTCGCCGATGACCTCCAGCTTCACCCAGTCGGTGCCCAGCGCCTCCCGGGCCAGTTGCGCGGTGAGCACCGCCTCGGCGGCGGTGCGGCAGCCCGCGGTGTTGGGCAGCGGCGTGATACCGAGCCGGCCCAGCAGATCCAGCATGCCGGTGCCGCCCTCGGCGTCGACCCGGCGCATCGCCACCGTGGTCAGCTCGGTGCCGGAGGCCACCAGCGCCTCTTCCAGCACCGCCAGGTTCTGGGCACCCCCGGTGCCCATCACCAGCCGCGAGGAGAAGCTGCGACCGGCGATCACCAGTTTCGCGTTGCCGTCGTTGTTGCCGTTAGCCACCTTGCACCGCCGTTACCACCTCGAGCCGCGCACCGTCGGAAAGTGTTCTGCTCCAACCGGACCGCGGCAGCACCGTCTCATCCATCGCCACCGCGATACCTCGATCCGGGTAGCCCATCGACGCCAGCAGGGCGGCAACGGTAGTCGATTCGCCGACCTCTACCTGTTTTTCGTTGACGCTGATGATCATTCAATGTACTCCGACCGGAAGTAGCTCGGACACAATTTCTTCGGCCGTCCACGGCGCCAACAGGAATCCGTTCCGGCCGTGGCCGGCGGCGACCAGCGTCCGGCCGTCCAGCCGCCGCACCAGCGGCAGGCCGTCCGGCGTCATCGGCCGCAGGCCGGCCGAGCATTCGGCCAGCTCGTACTCACCGAGGGCGGGCATCAGGGCGCAGGCGTCGTCGAGCAGGTCGCGCACCCCGGAGACCGCCGGCGCGGTATCGCGGCCGCGCTCGTACTGGGTGGCACCGACCACCACTCCGTCGGGTCGCGGCACCAGATACACCGGCCGGCCGTGCACCCGGGCGCGGATCACCCGGCGCGGCGGCGGCAGGCACCCCTTGCGCCAGCGCAGCCGCAGCACCTCGCCCTTGACCGGCCGGATCGGCAGGCCCGGCCAGAGCGCCGGGGCGTCGATGCCGTTGGCGATCACCACCGCGTCGGCGGCCAGCGCGGCCAGCGCATCCGCGTCGGCGACCGGTGCGGCCACGCTCGCCCCGTGCAGCTCGCAGGACCGGGCCAGCCCGGAGACCAGAGCCAGGGTGTCCACCGCCACCTCGGAG
>NZ_JBYCLB010000288.1:0-5247 GCF_057473705.1 Mycobacterium sp. TH-M15
TTTCGGTTCCCAGCGGCGGCTCGCCGAACTGCTGGGTGTCAACCGCGCGCAGGTGACCCGGTGGCGCAACGGCGAAGGCATCGACGAAACCAACGCCGCCCGAGTTGATCTGCTCGAACTCGTCATGTCCGGGCTGCTACGCCTGTACCCGATGGAGGCGGCTGAGCGGTGGCTGCTCGGCCTGAATCCATCCCTGGGCGATCGCCGGCCGGTGGATCTGATCCGCCGGGGACAGACCGGTGAGGTGCTCGCCGCGATCGCCAACGAGCGCGCGGGTGGGTATGCGTGAGACTGTTTCGGGTATTTCCCTGGGCTCCGGCGGCCACGGCCGGCAGCGCCGGGCATCCGCTCTGGATTCCCCGCTGGTTCCAGGGAGCGGGCCGACACGATGCCCCCGACCACTACGGCTGCCTCTATCTGTCGGAGTCCCCGGCCGCGGCGGTGGCGGAAACCCTCGCGCCGTTTCGGGGCAGCGGCGACCTGCACCCCAGCATGCTGGTCCGCTCCGGTGAGCCCCTGGCGCTGGCCGAACTCGAACTCGCCGATGCCGCCGAGCTGATCGATTTCGATGAGCCGGCCGTACTGGCTGCTGAAGCCCTTCGCCCCTCGGTGATCGCCACCGGCAACCGGACAATCACCCAGCGTTACGCGGTGGATCAGTTCACCCGCCACCCGAATGCAGCCGGGATGCGGTGGTGGTCGACCCTCGAGGCCAGCTGGTTGCAGGTAACGCTCTTCGACCGAGCGTTGGCACGGCTGCGCGTGCATGCCGCCGATTGGCTGGCGATGTCCAGCTCCGCTGTCACCTCCGCGGCGGGCTGGCTCGGCCTCGCGTGACGTCGGAGTCCCCGAATCCTCAGCCGGGTCGCCCTACCTCTTTGACGACTCGACCGCGGACAGGTGTTGACCCGATCTAGGCTTGGACAGATGAGCGAGCCGACGATCATCGACGTGCCGGAGCAGCACCGCTACGAGATCAGCGTGGACGGCGTGCGAGCCGGGGTGGCCCACTACCTCGACACCGGTGTCCAGCGGATCTTCCACCACACCGACGTGGACAAGGCGTTCGGCGGTCGCGGGTTGGGCACCAAGCTGATCGCGGCGGCCCTGGCCGACACCCGCGCCGCCGGCAAACGGATCGTGCCGATGTGCTCCTTCGTCGCGGCCTACGCCGACAAGCACCCCGAGTACGCCGCGATCATCGATCCGGTGACGGCGCAGGCGGAGGCGACGGTGACCGAACGCACCTAGAATCCAGGATGTGAGCGAGAGCCTGGCCAAGCGACTGGTCGACAGGTTCATGCTGTCGGGCATCCGCCCGCCGCTGCCCACCCAGCTCTCGCTGCACCGGCCGGCGCCGGGCACCGTCGACCTGACCGGCAAGCGGGTCCTGGTCACCGGCGCGTCCTCCGGCATCGGCGAGAACGCCGCCGAGCGGTTCGGCCGGACCGGGGCCGTCGTCGTCGGCGTGGCCCGCCGCCAAGACCGGCTGGACGCGCTGGCCGGCCGGATCACCGCCGCCGGCGGCACCGCCCACGCGATCGCCTGTGACCTGCGGGATCTCGACGCGATCGACCGGCTTATCGCCGGGGTCGACGACCGGGTCGGCGGCATCGACATCCTGGTCAACAACGCCGGCAAATCCATCCGCCGGCCGCTGGCGGAGTCGCTGGAGCGCTGGCACGACGCCGAGCGGCTGATGACGCTGAACTACTTTGCGCCGCTGCGGCTGATCCGCGGGTTCGCGCCGGGGATGCTGGAACGGGGCGACGGGCAGATCATCAACGTGGCGTCGTTCGGCATTCTGGCCGAAGGGGTTTCGCAGTTCGGCGTCTACCACGCCGCCAAGGCGGCGCTGGCCGCGGTGAGCCGGGTGATCGAGACCGAGTGGTCCGGCCGCGGCGTGGTCTCCACCACGCTGTACTACCCGAACGTGGACACCCCGATGATCGCCCCGGTCAAGGACTCCATCGACACGCCGATGCTCAGCACCCACGAAGCGGCGGGCTGGATCATCACCGCGGCTCGGCGCCGGCCGGTGCGGATCGCCCCGAAGATCGGTCTCACCGTCCGGGCCCTCGACACGATCAATCCGGCCTGGGCCAACGCGTTGATGGACGGGCTCGGCTGACGTTAACCGCCGGGCGCCACGTCCTCGGCGGTCGCCGCCCAGGCGGTGGCGAACAGCACCAGCCGGGCGGTGACGTAGGCGAAGACCAGCAGACCCAGCACCGGCCCGAACGCCGCGCCAGCCGGGCCGGTGACCACCGACTGCAGGTAGATCGCGCCCAGCTGTTTGAACAGCTCGTAGCCGACCGCGGCGATCGCCCCGGCCCGCATCGCGCTGGCCAGACCGACCGGCTCGCGGGGCAGCCGGGCAATCATCCAGGCGAACAACAACCACGCCACCAGCACCGACGCCAGCACCGACGCCACCCGCAGCAGCCCGCCCAGCAGGGTGAAGTCGGGAACACCGGCCCAGCGCAGGATCGCTCGCATCAGCTTCGGGTCGGCCAGGGCGGTGAGCCCGATGGTGACCAGCATGGCGATGAACGCCCACACCATCGCCACCAGGTCGGAGAGCTTGACGCGGACGAATCCCTCTTTCTCCGAACGGGTCTCCCACATCTCGCTGAGCGCCTCACGCAGGCTCGCGATCCAGCTCAGCCCCATCCACCCGGCGACACCCAGGCCGATGACGCCGACCGAGGCGCGCGACCCGATGGCGGTGTCGATCAACGTGATCAGCTCGGTGCCGAACTGGCCGGGGATCGCGTGCTTGATCCGGCGCTCGATCTCGTCGAGCAGCTCCGGCCGGCGGGACAGCAGGAAACCGCCGACCGAGAACCCGACCATCAGCAGCGGGAAGAGCGCGAAGATGGTGTAGTAGCTCATCGCGGCGGCGAAGAAGTTGCCCTGGCAGTCGTCGTAGCGCCGGTTGGCCCGCAGCACGTGATCGAACCAGCCGTACCGCGCCCGCAGCCGGTCGACGACGCCCGGCCCGGCCTGATCGATCACGGCTGGACTCATCTCGGCGGCAGGAATCCCACCCGGTCGTAGACCCGCTGGATGGTCTTACCGGCCACCTCCCGGGCCCGCTGTGCGCCGGCGGCCAGCACCGCCTCCAGTTCGGCCGGGTCGGCCAGCAGTTCGTCGACCCGGGCCTTGATCGGGGTGACGAACTCGACGACCGCCGCCGCGGTGTCGCCCTTCAGGTCGCCGTAGCCGCGTCCGGCGTAGGCCTCCACCAGCGTGTCGACGGTGGTGCCGGTGACCGCCGCCTGGATGGTCAGCAGGTTGGACACCCCCGGCTTGGTGTCCGGATCGTAGCGGATCTCGCGCTCGCTGTCGGTGACCGCGGAGCGGATCTTCTTGACGGTGGCCGCCGGGTCGTCGAGCAGGTTGATCAGCCCGGCGTCGGTCGCCGCCGACTTGCTCATCTTGGCGGTGGGGTCGGCCAGGTCGTAGATCTTGGCGGTGGCCTTCGGGATCAGCAGGTCCGGGACGACCAGCGCGTCCGGGAAGCGGGCGTTGAACCGCTGCGCGACGTCGCGGGCCAGCTCCAGGTGCTGGCGTTGGTCCTCGCCGACCGGAACCAGTTCGGTGTCGTAGAGCAGCACGTCGGCGGCCTGCAGCACCGGGTAGGTGAACAGGCCCACGGTGGTCGAGTCCGCGCCCTGCTTGGCCGACTTGTCCTTGAACTGGGTCATCCGCGACGCCTGACCGAAACCGGTGAAACAGCCGAGCACCCAGGCGAGCTCGGCGTGGGCCGGCACGTGGCTCTGCACGAAGATGGTGGACCGCTCCGGGTCGATGCCCAGCGCCAGGTACTGCGCGGCGGTGACCAGGGTGCGCCGCCGCAGCGTCGCCGGGTCCTGGGCAACGGTGATCGCATGCAGGTCGACCACGCAGAAGAACGCGTCGTGGTCGTCCTGCAGGTCGACCCAGTGGGTGACCGCGCCCAGCGCGTTGCCCAGGTGCAGCGAGTCGGAGGTGGGCTGCACGCCGGAGAAGACGACGGAACGTGATGCACGGGTACTCATGGTCTGTCGATCCTGTCACGCCGGTGTCCCGGCGCCGCCGCTGCCTGACCCGCCTACATAATAGAGCGATTGCTCGGTTACTGTGTCGTCCGTGCCCCGCCCACGCATCCACGACCCCGATCGGGTGCTGGACGCCGTCGAGGAGCTGGCGGCCCGGTCCGGTCCGGCCGCCGTGACGATCCGGGCGGTCGAGACGGCGGCCGGTGTCTCCAACGGCGCCGTCTACCACAGCTTCGGGTCGCGCGCCGGGTTGGTGGCCGGCGCCTGGCTGCGTGCCGCGCGGCTCTTCCTGGCGCTGCAGCGGCGACTGGTGGCCGAGGCGCTGTCGGGTCAGGCCCGCGGCGCCGTCGAGGCCGTCGTCGCCGCCGCCGATGCCCCGGTGGCCTTCGCCGAACGTCACCCGGATGCGTCGAAGCTGTTGCTGGCGATCCGTGGCGACCAGCTGCTCGGCGACCAGCTGCCGGCCGCGCTCGCCGACCAGCTGCGGAACGTCCACACCGAACTGGTCGACCTGATGATCCGGCTGGCCCTTTCGCTCTGGGGCCGCAAGGACGCCCGCGCGGTGGATACCATCACCACCTGCATCGTCGATCTGCCCACCGCGATCGTGCTCAGCCGGGACCGGCTGGGCAGCAAGACCTCCCGCGATCAGCTGCACGCCGCGGTGCGTGCGGTGCTGGCCGTGGGACCGTGCGAGAAAGGACCAACCCCGACATGACCGTCAACCTGACCTACGACGACAACATCGCCGTCCTGGAACTCGGCGCCGGCGAAAACCGGTTCTCCCCGGAGTTCCTCGACGACGTCGACGCCGCACTCGACGACGCGCTGGCGGCGAACGCCCAGGGCCTGGTCACCACCGCCGGGGGGAAGTTCTACTCCAACGGGCTGGACTTGGACTGGCTGGGCGCGCACAACGACCGGTTCGCCTGGTACGTCGACCGGGTGCACGCCCTGCTCGCCCGGGTGCTGACCCTGCCGGTGCCGACCGCAGCGGCGGTGGTCGGGCACGCCTTCGGCGCCGGCGCGATGCTGGCAATCGCCCACGACTTCCGGGTGATGCGCGCCGACCGGGGCTTCTTCTGCTTCCCCGAGGTGGACATCCGCATCCCGTTCACCCCCGGGATGGCCGCGCTGATCCAGGCCAAGCTGGCGCCGCCGACCGCGGTGGCGTCGATGACCACCGGCCGCCGGTTCGGCGGGG
>NZ_JBYCLB010000289.1:0-22155 GCF_057473705.1 Mycobacterium sp. TH-M15
GGTGGCCGGACGGCCGACCCTGGCGCTGGTCAACCGGGACGCCGACCAGGCGCACATGTCGCTGGGGCTGCGCACCCCCGGGCGGCACTGGCCGCACCGTCAAGCGCTGTCAGTGCTGAACACCGCACTCGGCGGCGGGCTCAGTTCCCGGCTGTTCCAGCAGATCCGGGAGGAACGCGGGCTGGCCTACTCGATCTACTCTTCGCTGGAGACCTTCGCCGACACCGGTGCGCTCTCGGTGTACACCGCATGCCTGCCGGAGCGCTTCGACGACGTGGTGGCCGTCACCGCCGACGTGCTCGAGTCGGTGGCCCGCGACGGAATCACCGAAGCCGAGTGCCGGATCGCCAAGGGGTCGTTGCGCGGCGGGCTGGTGCTGGGACTGGAGGACGCCGGGTCCCGGATGAATCGGATCGGCAGCGGCGAACTGAACTACGGCCACCATCGCAGCATCACCCACACGCTGCGGGAGCTGGACGCGGTCACCGTCGACGAGGTCAATGCGGTCGCCCGGCGGTTGTTGGGGATGCCGTTCGGCGCCGCGGTGGTCGGGCCGTATCGCGCGAGGCGGGCGCTTCCCAGGAGGCTGCGGTCGATGGCAGGCTAGGTGGATGGCATTCACCTTTGCGGAGTTGGCGGCACCGGTGGTGGGCGCGCCGATGGCCGGGGGTCCGAGCACCCCGGCGCTGGCCGCGGCGGTGTCCAACGCGGGTGGCCTGGGCTTCGTGGCCGGCGGCTACCTGGCCCCGCATCAGTTGGCCGACCAGTTCGCTGCCGCCCGCGCCGACACCAGCGGGCCGATCGGGGTCAACCTGTTCGTGCCGCAGCCCAGCCCGGTGGACATGGTGCAGCTCGACGAGTACGCCTACCACCTGGAGGAGCTGGCCGAGCACTACGACGTCGAACTCGGCTGGCCACGCCCGGACGACGACTGCTATCCGGAGAAGCTGGAGCTGCTCGCCGATCTGCGGCCGACGGTGGCGTCGTTCACGTTCGGGACGCCGTCTCCCGGGGCGCTGGCGACGCTGCGGGAGCTGCGGATACTGACCCTGGTCACGGTGACGTCGGTCTACGAGGCCGGCATCGCCGTCGCCCACGGGGCCGACGGCTTGGTGGTGCAGGGCCCGGAGGCCGGCGGGCACCGGGGAACGTTCGCCCCCGACGTGCCGCCGGGCACCGAGCCGCTGCACGAGCTCCTCGACGCGATCCGCGCCGCCCATGGTGAGGTCCCGCTGGTGGCGGCCGGCGGCCTGGGCACCGCCGACCAGGTCGCCGAGGTGCAGCGCCGCGGCGCGGTGGCCGCGCAGGTCGGCACCGCGCTGCTGCTCGCCGAGGAAGCCGGCACCTGCGCGGCGCACCGCGCGGCGCTGCGAAACCCGGAGTTCAGCACGACCACCGTGACCCGCGTGTTCTCCGGGCGCTACGCGCGCAGCCTGGAGAACGATTTCACCCGCGCATTCGACAACCTGGCCCCGGCCGGCTACCCGGAGGTCAACCAGCTGACGAAACCGATCCGGGCGGCGGCCGCGACGCTGGACGACCCGCAGGGCATGAGCCTGTGGGCCGGGACCGGCTACCGCAGTGTGCTTCCGGGTCCGGCCGCCGAGATCGTCGCGGCGCTGGTGAGCTGAGCGGTACCGCCGGTATCGCATATGATCGGCCGATGAACCCGGACACGCCACCGTCTGCCACCGGAACCGTCCAGATAGCGGCCAGCCCGGAGGTGGTGTACGCGCTGATCACCGACCTGCCGGTGCTCGCCGAGCTGGCCGAGGAGAACGTCGGCATGCGCTGGCGAAGAGGCGAAGCGGCGCGCCCGGGCGCGGTCTTCGTCGGGCACAACCGCAACGGGTGGCGGCGGTGGAGCACCACCTGCACCGTCACCGACGCCGAACCGGGCCGGATCTTCGCCTTCGACGTGCGCTCCGCGATCATCCCGGTGGCCCGGTGGGCCTACCGGATCACCCCGGCGGACGGTGGCTGCCGGGTCACCGAGAGCACCTGGGATCGCCGGCCCCGTTGGTTCCTCGGGGTAGCCAGCCTGACCACCGGCGTCACGGACCGGGTCGGCACGAACACCGAGCACATCAGGCTCACCCTGGACCGGCTGAAGCGGCGGGCCGAGCAGACAACCAATTGACATATACTATGGATTTGTAAACTTCGATTCCGGAGGTTCCCATGCTCAAGGTCAGTGACGACGCGGCCGGGCCGCATGACGGCTCCCTCGACCACGAACGTATCGTCCTGCAGGCCCGCGACGTCTGGTTCGACTGGTCGGACCTGCCGGTGCACTACGTGCCGGGTGAGCCGTTCGCCACCCACTTCGCCAACGTGCTGCACCTGCTGCTGCCGGCCGGCGAGGAATTCTTCGTCGAGGTGTTCAAGCAGGCGCTGCCGCTGATCAAAGACGACCAGCTGCGGCTGGACGTGCAGGGGTTCATCGGCCAGGAGGCCACCCACGCGCAGGCGCACGCCGGGGTCGCCGACCACCTGGTCGCCAGCGGCATCGACGTGTCGCCGTTCACCGACCAGATGCGTTGGCTGTTCGGGAAGCTGCTCGGGGACCGGCCGAAGTGGGGCACCCGCCGCCAGCAGCGGTGGCTGGTCGAGCGGGTGGCGCTGGTCGCCGCCATCGAGCACTACACCGCGATCCTCGGCGAGTGGGTGCTGGACACCCCCGAGCACGACGCGATCGGCACCCACCCGGCGATGATGGACATGCTGCGCTGGCACGGCGCCGAGGAGGTCGAGCACAAGGCCGTCGCCTTCGACCTGATGAAACACCTGTCGGGCGGCTACTGGCGCCAGGTCCGCACCCAGATCGCGGTGACCCCGCTGATGCTGTGGCTGTGGGTGCGCGGACTGCGGTTCATGTACTCGGTGGACCCGCAGCTGCCGGCCGGCAGCAAGGCCCGGTGGCGGGACTGGTTCGTCGCGTCCCGGCGCGGGCTGGTGCCGTCGCCGTTCGAGTTCCTCCCGGCGATCGCCTCCTACTACCGGCCGGGTTTCCATCCGTCGCAGCTGGGCGGGGTGGAACGGGCGGTCAACTACCTGGCCGTCTCGCCGGCCGCGCGCGCCACGCACTGATGAGCACCGTCACCGCGTCCGACGGCGTCACCCTGGCGGTGCACGCCTACACCGGAATCGACCCGAGCCGACCGACCATCCTGGCGATCCACGGCTGGCCGGACAACCACCACGTCTGGGATGCGCTGGCCGACCGGCTGATCGAGAACTACCCGGGTTGTTACAACGTCGTCGGCTACGACGTGCGCGGCGCCGGCGAGTCGTCGGCGCCGGCCTGCCGGGCCGGGTACCGGTTCCCGCAGCTGGTCGCCGACGTCGACGCGGTGATCGAGCACCTGGGGGTGGACCGGGTGCACCTGCTCGGCCACGACTGGGGCTCGATCCAGGGCTGGGCGGCGGTCACCGATGCCCGCGTGTCGGCCAAGATCGCGTCCTACACCTCCATCTCGGGCCCACACCTGGATTACGCCGGTGCCTTCCTGCGCTCACCGCGCAGCCCGCGGGCGGTGTTTGACGTCGTCCGGCAGCTGTTCGGGTCCGGCTACATCTGGTTCTTCCTGACGCCGCGGCTGCCGGAGGCGCTGTTCGGCAGCCGGGCGGGCCGGCGGCTGGTGGAGGTGCTGGGCGGCATCGGTGGGCCCGGGGCCCGCGAGGCGCCGCCGCGCTCGGTCGGCGACTACCGCAACGGGCTGAACCTGTACCGGGCGAACATGCCGCGACCGTTCTTGGCGCCGGCGAAACCGCTGCCGCAGACCAGCGTTCCGGCGCAGACCCTGATCCCGGGCAGCGACGTCTTCGTCGGCCCCGCCCTGCAGCGGTTCACCGGCTCGATCCCGGGCGAGAGCCGGGTGGTCCCGATTCCGGGCGGCCACTGGGGGCTTGCCGATTACCCGGACCTGATCGTGAAGCTGACCGCCGAGTGGGTCGACCGCACCGCGGGCGACCGGCGGGGTTGAGGGGAAGAGCGTGCCGTCCGACATCTGGAAAACCCGCCCGGCCGACCTGTACGGCCGGCGAAAGCACGACCGCTTCTACGCCATGCTGTGGGGAGCGGTCACCGCGTTCAAGGGGTTCTCGGTCACCTCGCGGTGGAGTCCGGAACGGGTCGAGCCGGTGCAGCGCACCATCGCCGCGGTCGTCACCAAGCGCACCCTGGTCACCCCGGACGCGGTGGCGCTGACCATCGCCGACCCGGACGGCGGGCTGCTGCCGTCGTGGACCCCGGGCGCCCACATCGACGTGCGGCTGCCGTCCGGCCGGCGCCGCCAGTACTCGCTCTCCGGGCCGCCCGGACGGCGCACCGACTACCGGATCGTGGTGCGCCGGCTCGACGACGGCGGCGGCGGGTCGGTCGAGCTGCACGACACCGTCGGCGTCGGTGACGCGCTGCTGTTCGAGGGCCCGCGCAACGCCTTCTACCTCGGCACCGGCGAGCGCGACGTGCTGTTCGTCATCGGCGGTATCGGGGTGACGCCGATCCTGCCGATGCTCCGGGAGGCGCAGCAGCGCGGACTCGACTGGCGCGCGGTGTATGCCGGACGCAGCCGGGCGTACATGCCGCTGCTCGACGAGGTGGTGTCGGTGGCGCCGGAGAAGGTCACGGTCTGGGCCGACGATGAGCGGGGCGGCTTCGCCGGCGCCGCCGAGCTGCTGGCCGGCGCCGGACCGGAGACCGCGGTGTATGTCTGCGGACCGGTTGAGATGCTGGAGGCGGTGCGCATCGCCCGGGATGCATGCCACGGCGCGCCGCTGCACTACGAACGGTTCAGCCCGCCGCCGGTCGTCGACGGAATCCCGTTCGAGCTGGAGCTGGCCCGGTCGGGGCGGGTGCTGTCGATCCCCGCCGACCGGTCCGCGCTGGACGTCCTGCTGGACCTGGACCCGACGACGCCGTGCTCGTGCCGGCAGGGTTTCTGCGGCACCTGCAAGGTGTCGGTGGTCTCCGGGGCGGTCGACCACCGGGGCCGGATCGCCGAAGCCGGTGACGAGATGCTGGTCTGTGTCTCCCGGGCGAAGGGCGCCCGGGTCGTCATCGACGCCTGAACCTGCATAAATACGACTCTGTAATGTAGCTCACGTTACCGGCGTGGTGCGGCCTTTCCCCGATACCCCGGCGGCCGGCGCCGACGGCTGCCTACACTTCGGCCGTGCCCGGCGATCCCGTTACCCACAGCGCCAGCCTGCCCGCCAGGATCCTCTACGCGGTGGCCTCCGCGGTAACGCCCCGCCTGGTGCGGCGGATGGTGTTGGGGCGCAACCGTGATGCGATTCCCCAGCGGCTGGTCCGCACCGGGCGCCGGGTCAACAGGGTGGCCCGGCTGCAGCGCCGGCGACCGCACCTCGGAGTGCGGTTCGTCCGTGACGACGGCGCCGGGGTCCCGGTCGAGCTGGTCCACCGGGCCGACTCGGCCGGTCCGCAGGGCCCAGAGCTCGGCGGCGGTGCGCTGCTCTACTTCCACGGCGGCGGCTTCATCACCGGCGGGCTGGACACCCACCTGCATGTGGTGGCCACCCTGGCCCGCCGGACCCGGCTGCCGGTGGTGCACGTCGACTACCGGCAGTACCCGGAGGTGACCGTCGACGGGTCGGTCGACGACTGCCTGCGCGTCTACCGCTGGCTGCTGCATCGGGGTGCCGACCCGGCCAAGACGGTGCTGGCCGGCGACTCCGCCGGCGGCTTCCTGGCTTTCGTCGCCGCACTCGCATCCCAGCAACGCGGGCTGCCGGGACCGGCCGGCGTGGTCGGCATCTCGGCGCTGCTGGAGCTGGACGGCGCCGCCCGGGCCGGTCACCCGAACCTGCACCGGGACGGCTTCGGCATCCCGCTGGTGCTGGGCGAGATCGTCGACCGGGTCTGTCCGTCGCCGGCGATGCGGCGCGACCTCGCGCCGATCAACGGACGGTTGGAGACGATGCCGCCGGCGCTGCTGATCGCCGCCGAGTCGGAGATCCTGCGCTGCGACGCCGAACGGCTGCAGCACGCGCTGCATCAGCACAACCGGCCCTGCCGGCTGGAGATCTGGGGAAGCGAGCTGCACGGCTTTCCGGCGCTCTTCCCGTTCCTGCGGGACAGCAAGGCCGCCTATGATGCGATCACCGGTTTCGTGGCCGAGTGTGTGGCCGGTCCCGGCCGGATCGGTCAGCGGGACGTGTCGTAAGGCGGCCGGCGGCGCGGCAGTAGGGTGGCCGGTATGCGGATAGCGGTGCTGGGCGCCAAAGGCAAAGTGGGCGCCACCATGGTTGCGGCGGTGCGGGCCGCCGAGGATCTGACCCTGTCGGCCGAGGTCGACGCCGGTGATCCGATGAGCCGGCTGACCGACGGCGACACCGAGGTGGTGATCGACTTCACCCATCCCGGCGTGGTGATGGACAACCTGAAATTCCTGATCGACAACGGGATTCACGCCGTGGTGGGCACCACCGGGTTCACCGACGACCGGCTGGCTACGGTGCGGTCCTGGCTGGCCGACACCCCGGGGGTTTCGGTGCTGATTGCCCCCAACTTCGCCATCGGGGCGGTGCTGTCCATGCATTTCGCCACCCAGGCGGCCCGGTTCTTCGAGTCGGTAGAGATCATCGAGTTGCATCATCCGCAGAAGGCCGACGCCCCGTCGGGCACCGCGACGCGTACCGCCCAACTGATCGCCGAGGCCCGAAAAGGCATGCCGGCCAACCCGGATGCCACCAGCACCGCGCTGCCGGGCGCCCGCGGCGCCGACGTCGACGGCATCCCGGTGCACGCGGTGCGGCTGGCCGGGCTGGTCGCCCACCAGGAGGTGCTGTTCGGCACGCTGGGCGAGACCATGACGATCCGGCACGACAGCATCGACCGCACCTCGTTCGTGCCCGGCGTGCTGCTGGCGGTGCGCCGGGTCGCCGAGCGCCCCGGCCTGACGGTGGGCATCGAGCCGCTGCTCGACCTGAGCTGACCGAGATGGCCGGAGCCTCCCGCGGCGTGCGTGTGCAGCTGTTGATCGTCTTCATGTGCCTGGCACTGGTGATGTATCTGCTGCTGCTCGGCCGGATGGCGGTGCTGATGATTCGGTCCGGCTCGGTGGCCGGCATCGGGCTGGGCGCGGCGCTGCTGATCATGCCGGTGATCGGGGGGTGGGCGCTGTACGCCACGCTGCGCGACGGCTTCACCCATCAGCGGCTGGCCCGGCTGATCGACGACGACGGGCTGGAGTTGGACGTCAGCGCGCTGCCGCGGCGGCCCTCCGGGCGGATCGATCGCGCCGCGGCCGACGCGCTGTTTCACATCGTCCGCGCCGAACTCGACGCGGAGCCGGGGGATTGGCGCCGCTGGTACCGGCTGGCCCGCGCCTACGACTACGCCGGCGACCGGCGCCGGGCGCGGGAGGCGATGCGCACCGCGGTGCGGCTGCAGGAGACCGAGTGAGAAACGGAACGTTTCACCGTGCTATCTGGTTGCCGAGTGCCCCGGATCATCTCCGGTCTGGCAGCTACGGATCGTCACCAGTAGATCCTCTCAAACGGTAGTGCCGGGTTAGGACGAAACCGGCACGGATGAGGCCACTGCTCCCGTGGCACATGATGCGGGCACCGAGGAATCCCGCCTGGTGGCGGCGCTTCGCCCAGCGGTGGATCGTCGCCCGGAGGTGGGGGTTCTTCGTCTGGTGGCGGTGGTGCACAGACGGGATTTCCAGGGTCAGCCGCGCAGTCCGGCGCAGGATCGTTGGCGGGAGCCACCGGCACGCCACCCAAACCGGGGGTTGCATGGGCCGGGGTGGCCACAACTTCTGCAGAGTAGGCGAGCAGTGCCGCAATCACTGCCAACGTGGCAATGTTGGGCAGCTTCGCGAAGGCGATCCTCACCGCTGCCGTCCGGAATCAGCGCCGGTGCAGCGCGGCCTTATCATGCTGCTGATCTTATGTGGCGGCCCAGATTCGCTACGGGACATCGTCACTGTCGCCCACGTCGTCGCGGTGCAGCAGCTTTTCCGGGTGATGAAAGGTGTTGGTGCGGGGTTGGCCGTGGTCGAGGTGTGGCGGCGGGATGGTCTCGATCGTGCCGTCACGGCGTCTGCGAGTGACCCAGTCCCCGCTGGTGATGAGGCCGTGGTGCGGGCCGCAGCGCAGCGTCAGGTCGTCGATATCGGTCCGGCGGCATTGGGCGTAGTCGGTGGCGTGGTGGACCTCGCAGTAGTAGCCGGGCACGCTGCAGTCGGGATGGGAACAACCGCGGTCGCGCGCGTAAAGCACTATCCGTTGACCGGGTGAGGCGAGCCGCTTGGTGTGGTAGAGGCCGAGCGCCCTGCCCTGCTCGAAAACGGCCAGGTAGTGATGGGCGTGACGAGCAAGCCGGATGACGTCACTGATCGGCAACAGGGTGCCGCCACCGGTAAGTCCGTGTCCGGCAGCGGCTTCCAGGTCGGCCAGCGTGGTGGTGACGATGATCGACGTCGGCAGGCCGTTGTGCTGGCCCAGTTCTCCGGAGGCCAGCAGAGCGCGCAAGCCGGCGGTGAGCGCATCGTGCTGGCGCTGAGCGGGGCTGCGGTGATCGGCATCGATCGTGCCTTGGGCGGGCGTACCGTCCACGGTCGGATTCTCGTCTTCGGGGTTGGCCATGCCGGGCGCGGCGAGTTTCGCCCAAACCGCCTCCAGCGTGGCACGCAGCTCCGGGGTAAGCCAACCGGCCAGCGATGACATCCCATCGGCACCTTGGCGGCCTAGGGTGATCCCGCGGCGGTTGGCGCGGTCGGTGTCGGTGAAGTTGCCGTCGGGGTTGAGGCAGTCGGCGAGGTGCTCAGCGAGGCGGGCGAGCTGTTCCGGGCGGAACCGAGCCGCCCCGTCGGCCAGGTCTGCTTCGGCCTGCTCCCGGGTGGCGGGATCGACGAAGCCGGGCAGCTGGCGATCGAAGCGGCGAATCACCGCGATGTGCTCGCGGCCGATCCGACCGTCGCGCTGACGGGCGGCGGTGGCAGCCAGCCGCGCCGGCAGTTCCTCGCCGGTGACTGCGCGGCGGGCACCCAGGTCGGCGGCCTCGTCGATCCGGCGTCTGGCATCGCCGCGGGTGATGTGCAGCCGGGCCGCCAGGGCATGGGCGAGTTTGCCGCCGAGTTCGTCCGGGCTGGCCTGGCACGCGATCTGGTTGATCAGGTCGTGGCCGGGTACCGGCAGCCGACGGGCCACCCGTTCGATGCGCTCCAGCACCCGCAGTCGTTCCGGGGTGGTCAGCGTGTCGAACCGCAGTCCGAGCAGCTCGTCGACCGCGGCATCGACGCGGTCCAGCACCGCGCCGATCCGGTCTCGACCACTGCAACTCATACCGAAACGCTATCGATGCCCACCGACAAAACGCGCCCCGATTGTGAATCAGGAAACGCAAGTGGCGCAAGAGGTTACAATGAGTCTGCAGATCAGAAATTTTAGTGATCGGCTGTGGGAGATCCATTGAGCTCCGGCGGCTCAGCTGACGGGATTGGAGGTTCGCCGGTGGCCAAGACCCTGCTCATGGTTCACCACACCCCGTCGCCGTACATGCAGGAGATGTTCGAGGCGGCGCTGTCCGGCGCGACCGACCCCGAGATCACCGGGGTAGACGTGGTGCGTCGGCCGGCGCTGTCCGTTGCGCCGGCCGACATGCTGGCGGCGGACGGCTACCTGCTGGGCAGCCCGGCCAACCTGGGCTACATCAGCGGTGCGCTCAAGCATGCCTTCGACGTCTGTTACTACCCGATCCTGGACAGCACCCGCGGCCGGCCGTACGGGTTGTACCTGCACGGAAACCAGGGCACCGAGGGCGCCGAACGGGCGGTCGCCTCGATCACCACCGGCCTGGGCTGGGTCAAAGCCGCCGAATACGTGGTGGTTTCGGGCCAGCCGAGCAAGGCCGACCTGGAGGCGTGCTGGGAGTTGGGTGCCAGCGTCGCGGCGCAGTTGATGGGCTGAGCTGTGCGCGGTTCGCCTCAGGCGACGAACTGGTCGTGCAGGATGTGCAGGCCCAACAGGTGGTTGTGGATCTTGTCGTGTTCGTTGGCGGCCGCCGGATCGGCCGGCACGCTTTCCAGGAACCGCTGGGTTCGCTCCGCGGAGCAAATACCGACTTCGTTGATTCGCTGGCGGCTCAGGTATCTCGACGTCAGCCGGGACAGCTGGGCCGATTGCGCCGCGGACCGGTGTGCCGGCGGCGCCATGAACGCGAATTTTCGCTTGCGATAAAGGAAGTCGGGCATCGCGTACCGGAGCGCCTCGCGCAGCACCCATTTCTCGGTGCCTTTGCGGATACGCAAATCCGGCGGCACCCGCACCGCGGTCTCGGCTACCCGATGGTCCAGCAACGCCGGCCGGGTCTCGACGGCGTGCGACATGTCCATCCGGTCGCCGCCCCAGCTGAGGATCTGGCCGTCGAGCATGGTCTTGATCCAGCTGTACTGGGCCCGATCCAGCCGGCCCCGCTGATCCAGCTGGCCCGGGTCGAGGCTCTCCGCCACCGCCTCGAGCGGGTCGTAACCACCCAGCTCGTCGAGGAGCCCGTCGGCCAGCAGCGGCTTCACCCGGTGCCAGGCCGAGACCCACGGCTGCACCCAGCCGGGGGTGAAGCCCATCGTGCGTTCGAATCCGGGGTGTCGCTGCGGCTCGGCGGCCAGGATTGCGCCGACGACCAGTTGGTCTGCCGGGTTCACCGTCGCGGCCGTGTGATCGAGCGCGAACGCCGGGTAGCCGGCGAACAACTCGTCGGCGCCCTCACCGGAGAGCACCGCCCGGAACCCGTGTGCGTGAGTGGCCCGGCTGAGGTGCATCTTGGCAACACCGAGGGTGTTGTAGAAGGTGCGTTCGCTGTGCCATACCGCCCGCACATAACTCTCGTCGTAGAGCTGGTCGAGACCCATCCGGCGGATCTCCAGTCGCGCGCCGTTGTGCTCGGCGACCTTGGCGGCGATATCGGATTCGTCGTAGGCCGGATCGTCGAAGCCGATGGTGAACGCCTGCGGCGCGGTCTGTGCGGTCGCGGTCGCCATCCCCAGGATGGCACCGCTGTCCATCCCGCCGGACAGATACTGGCCCACCGGGACGTCGGCCTGCACCCGCAGTGCCACCGCATCGGAGATCGCCGAGCGGATCGCGTCGACGTGCTCGCCGGGTTCCAGGTCGTCCCAGTGACCGTCGTGCGGGAAGTCCAGATCCCAGTAGCGGTGCGTCCGGATCGAGAACCGGTCGTCGCACCGGTCGACGATCAGCATGTGCCCCGGGCGCAGCGACTCGATGCCGTCGAATGCCGTCGAACCCGGCACCATGACCTGAGCCAGCTGGTTGACGGCCGCCGCTCGGTTGAGCCGACTGGGCACATCGGGGTGGGCCAGCAGCGCCTTGGCCTCCGACGCCCAGCCGAACAGTGTGGGGCCGGGATAGAAGAAGAGCGGCCGGACGCCGAACCGGTCGCGCACCAGGATCAGCCGGTCGCGGGTGAGGTCGACCAGCGCGATCGCGTATTCACCGCGCAGGTGATCCACGAAATCCAGCCCGTAGCGCCGGTACAGCGCGAGCACCAGTTCGCTGTCGGACTTCGAGTGGAAACTCTCGCCCCGCGCGGTGAGCTCGGCCCGCATCCGCTGAAACCCGTAGATCTCGCCGGCGACGGTCGCAACGATCTCACCGTCGGCGGTGCTCAGCGGTTGCTTTCCGTGTGAGCTGAGATCGTTGATGGCGAGCCGGACGTGCCCCATCGCCAAGCCGGCCTCCGGACGGATCAGCGCCCTGGGACCGTCTGGACCGCGATGGGCGATAGCCTCGGTCATCGCGTCGATGGTGTCGGATGCGTCCGAAGCAAGACGCCGACAAGACCAGAATCCGGTTATTCCGCACACGTGTTCACCCGTCCGAGTCGGTGGTATCGGTGAGGCTGTCGAGCCGGCCGCTGACCGCCAGCAGCAGAGCCTGGCGGACGAAGACCGCCCCGGCGGCCTGGTCGAAGTACAGGTTGTGCGGTGTGTCGTCGAGATCGGTCCCCAGCTCGGCATGCCGGGCCAGCGGGTGCATGACCACCGCGTCGGGTTTGAGCGACGTGCCGGAGTCGATCCGGTACTGGGCGCCGAGCTCTCGGTACTGGTCGCCGTCGAGCGCGAGCGAATTCTGGTAGATGACATCGAATTCCGGTGCAATGCTGTCGAACTCTGTGGCGCTGCGGTACTCGATGCCTTCGTCGTCGAGGACTGATTCCAGTTCCGGGTCTATCGGGTCCGGATCGTCGGCGACGATGGTGACATCACGGATCGTCGACGCGAAATGTTTGGCACCCATGAGCAGGAAGCTTCGATTCGAGCGCATCCGCCGCGGAGCGCCGACGATACCCATCGACAACCCGTCGCCGTTCGTGCACCGTTCGGAGTTGACCAGCTGCGGCCGCCATTTCGACAGCGCGTACCAGTCGGCGAGAGCCTGGGTGGGATGCTCCTTGGTGCCGTTTCCGCCGTTGATGATGGGAGTCTGCATGCCGCCGGAGCGGATGTCATCCACCACCGTGTCGACGAAATGGCGGAGCACCACCAGGTCGGCGTAGGCGTCGAACATGACGCCGGTGTCGGCGAGCGTCTCGCCCTTCTCCAGGCTGGTCACCTTGGCGTCGGGGATGCTCACGACCGAGGCACCCAACCGGTGCGCGGCAGACTCGAACGAGAGTCTGGTTCTGGTGCTGGGCTCGAAAAACGCGGTCAGCACGACCTTGCCGTGCAGCGCGTCCGGCGCGGACTCGCCGCCCTGCAGCCGCGCCGCCACCGAGAACAGGTCGGTCAGCTCGTTCTTACTCATGTCCAGCGACGACACCACGGTCCTGCCAGACAGCTGTTCGAGGTCGCCTGACAGGTCTTTCACCAGCGGCTTGGGGTCGGTTACCCGACGCCCCTCGGCGGCCGCCGCCGCCAGTTCGGCCAGCATCGTTGTCATCTCCCCACGCTCAGAATCGAACGTCCTTGACGATGATTTGAGCCGAGAATCCTTCGGCGACGTGAGCCTTCGTTCAGCTCGGAGAATCGATGGTTCGAAAATCTCGGCAGCACCGGCCACTGCCGCCGGCTCCCGTCAACAGGAGCCTCGGTCAGGGTGCCGCCCGATACCGCAGTCACGGTGAATCCGGATACCCCGCCCGGGCCGTTGGTAAACGTTTCGGCATCCGCTCCAGCTATAGCAGCAACCGGGCCGGATGTCGATTTCTTCGGGCGTGTCGGCGGCGCCCGCAGCCCGTCCGCAGTGCGTCGCGTTGTTTGCCAGACATGGTCGGAGATGACGTTCACACTGGAAGGCGTGGTGTACTCGTCGGATCTGAACGTTGCCCCCGGCGGGTCGATCCGCGACATCCCACGCGATCATAATCCCTTCCCGCAGAGCGGGGTCTCGCGTGACCGCCACGGCGTCCCGCACTACGAGCAGCTGCCGGCCACCCTGCTGGCGCTGCTGGCCGAGCAGGTGCAGACCCGGCCGGAGAGCGAGGCCGTCGTCGAGCTCGGCGCCGGGCGACTGACCTACCGGGAGCTCTGGAACCGGGCGGCCCGGGTGGCCGGCGGGCTGCGGGCCGGCGGGCTGGCCCGCGGCGATCGGGTCGGCCTGCGCTACCCGGCCGGCCTGGACTGGGTGCTGGCGTTCTGGGGCATCCTGATGGCCGGCGGCGTGCCGGTGGCGGTGAACACCCGGATGGCCGCCCCCGAGGTGGAGTTCGTGCTCGCCGACGCCGGGGCCCGGATCGACCTGGCGCCGGGCGCCGCGCTGCCCGACGGCGAGGAGTACCTGGCGGACGGCGCGGCCCGGTCCGATACCGCCGCGCTGTTCTACACCTCCGGCACCACCGGCCGGCCCAAAGGGGTGCCCACCACCCACGAGGCGTTTCTCACCAACGCCGAGAACATGATGCGGTGCATGGGGGAGTCCCGGGCGATCGGCGAGGAGCTGCGCACGCTGATCTCGGTGCCGCTGTTTCATGTGACCGGCTGCACCTCCCAACTGCTGGCCGCCGCCCCCGCCGGCGCCGCGGCGGTGATCATGCCGACGCTGAGCCTGCCCGGGCTGATCGACACCCTGACCGCCGAACGGATCACCTCGGTGGTCACCGTCTCGGCGGTCTACGCGCTGCTGCTGCGCCAGCCCGACTTCGCCGGCGCCGACGTCTCCGGGGTCCGGTGGGTGGGCTACGGCGGTGCGCCGACGGCGCCGGTGCTGGTGCGCGCGCTGCGCGACCGGTTCGGTGCCGCGCAGGTGTTCAACGGCTACGGGATGACCGAGACCGCGTCGCTGATGACCTGCCTGCCCGACTCGGACGCCGTCGAGCACGCCGACTCCGTCGGCTACGTGGTGCCGTCCGGCGATATCGCCGTCGCCCCGCTCGGCGGTGGCTCCAGCGACCCGATGACCGGCGAGCTGGTGGTACGCGGCGCCAACGTGACGGCTGGCTACTGGAACCGGCCGGAGGCCACCGCCGCGACCATCGTGGACGGCTGGCTGCACACCGGCGATGTGGTCCGGGTCGACGACGCGGGCCGGGTGCACATCGTCGACCGGCTCAAGGACATCATCATCCGCGGCGGCGAGAACGTCTCCAGCGTCGAGGTCGAGGCCGCGCTGCTGGCCGCTCCCGGCGTCGCCGACGCGTGCGTGCTGGCGGTGCCCGACGAGGTGATGGGCGAGAAAGTCGGCGCGGTGCTGGTCGGCGACGCCGCCGGCATCGACGTGACGGCGGTGCTGAAGCATTGCGGCCGCGAGCTCGCCGATTTCAAGATCCCGCAGTACATCACCGTGGCCACCGAGGCGCTGCCCCGCACCGCCAGCGGAAAACTGCTCAAACACCAACTCCGCGACCAGGTGCAGTGGGGTGCGCCGCTCCGATGACCGGCGCGCAGCTGCTGCCGGGCGAGGAGACGCTCTCCGCGCCGATGGACGGCACCGTCGTCGAGCTGACACCGGATAGCGTCGTGCTGGAGCCGCCGAGGACGACCTGGACCGGTCCCGCGCCGATCTGGCTCATCTGCGCACCCGCGACGACGGCCGGCCGGAGGCCGTATCATCGCGACCCCGGAGGCCAACATCGGCATGGGTGGCCCGGCGATGATCGAGGGCGGCGGGCTGGGGGTTCACGCGCCGGAGCAGATCGGGCCGATCGACGTGCAGCGGCGCACCGGCGTGGTGGCTCTGGCCGCCTGCGACGAGGCGCACGCAGTGGCGCTGGCCAAGCGGTACCTGTCGTATTTCCAGGGTCCCGTGCGCGACTGGCAGGCGCCGGACCCGCGGCTGTCCCGGCACGTGGTGCCGGAGAACCGGTTACGCGCCTACGACCCGGGCCGGGCGATCGGGTCCATCGTCGACGTCGACTCGGTGCTGGAGCTGCGGCCCGACTACGGCACCGGGATGGTCACCGCGCTGGTGCGCGTCGAGGGCACCCGGTTCGGGTTGGTGGCCAACAACGGCCACCACCTCGGCGGCGCCATCGACGCCGCGGCGGCCGACAAGGCGGCGGACTTCCTGACGTTGTGTGAGTCGTTCCGGCTGCCGGTGATCTCGCTGTGCGACACACCGGGATTCATGGTCGGCCCGGCCGCCGAGCAGACCGCGACGGTCCGCCGGTTCGGCCGGTTCTTCGTCGCCGGGGCGCGGCTGACGGTGCCGATGGGGATGATCGTGCTGCGCAAGGGCTACGGGCTCGGCGCGATGGCGATGGCGGGCGGATCTTTTCACGCGCCGCAGTTCACCGTCGCCTGGCCGACCGGGGAGATCGGCGGCATGGGCCTGGAGGGTGCGGTGCGGCTCGGGTTCCGCAGGGAGCTGGCCGATATCGCCGACCCGGCCGAGCGGGATCGGCTCTTCGAGCAGTTGGTCGAGGCGGCCTATCGGCACGGCCGGGCGCTGAACTCGGCGACCACCTTCGAGCTGGACGACGTGATCGATCCGGCCGATTCCCGGAGGTGGATCACCCGGCTGACCCGTGGTTGACCGCCACGGCCGATTTCACGGCAGCCAAAACTGAACGTAGATTCAGGTACTGTTTCGGATATGGCGGTCAGCGTCTCCCGGAATCGGCCGCTCCCGGCCACCGTGCGGGGCGCGCGGACTCGGGCCGGGCTGATCGCCGCGGCCCGGAAGGTGTTCGAGCGAGACGGCTACCTCGACGCCAAGCTCACCGACATCACCAAGGTGGCCGGATGCGCGACCGGGTCGTTCTACACCTACTTCGCCAACAAGGAAGAGGCCCTCGCCGCGGTGCTCGAACAGGCGCAGCGCGACATGATGCATCCGGGGATGGACCGGGTGAGCGACACCGACGATCCGTATGCGGTGCTGGAGGCGAGCAACCGCGCCTACCTCGAGGCATACCGACGAAACGCCAAATTGATGGCGCTGCTCGAGCAGGTGGCACAGATCGACCCGGAGTTCCGCGCGTTCCGTGCTCGCCGGGCCGATGCGTTCATCCGACGGAATGCGGCGGGCATCGCCGACCTGCAGGAGCGCGGGATCGCCGATCAGGATCTGGACCCGATGCTGGCCTCGCTGGCGCTCTCCGGCATGGTCAGCCGACTGGCCTACGGCGCTTTCGTGCTCGACGAGGCCGACGGCGTCGACGTCGAGGTGCTGGTCGCCACCGTGACCCGGCTGTGGGCCAGTGCGCTGCGGTTCGGTCGCGACGGCAGCCACCCGCGATGAATCAAACTCGACGTCATGTTCGTATCCGGATCCGCGCGTCCGGAGTGGCTAGCGCGGGGTGTCTAGCGCGATCCGCCGGCGGACCAGGTCGTGATCTGCTCGCACACCCAGTCCGGATCGTCGAGCGGCAGATCATGCCCGGCGGTGTAGTGAATTCTGATCGGGACGCCGAGACGACGAGCGATCTCGTCTGAGCTGCGATGTGAGACGAACCGGTCGCCTCGCGAGTTAAGCACCAGCAGAGGCGCGTTCGGCGCCGCGGGCAGTTTGAAGCGCATCGCGGCGATTCCCTGCCGGCGAACGTTCGCCAGGCTCGGGTGACAGTCGGACTGGAGCCGCGACCACTGCTCGGCGATGACGTCGAGCTGGTCACTCGGCCGGTTCGATGCGCTCGCTAGCGCGGCCCGCTCCACGGCGGCCGGCGAGCGGAATGCCGCCAGGATCAAGTCGAGCGCGGCACCGGGATTGAGCCGGTGCCGAAGCGAGGCCACGTCGGAGGCGGTGGTGTTGATGACGACCGCGCGTTGGAAGTCCTCGGGATGACGGGCGCACCAGTCCAGGGTGATCATCCCGCCCAGCGAGATTTCGAGGATGGCCCAGGCGTCGTCGCCGCGTTGCGCGGAGAACCGGGCGCGGATGTCGTCGGTGATCCCGGCGATCGTGGTCGGCGATGGCCGGTCGACCTCGGAACCGAACCCCGGCGGGTCGATCGTGACGACCCGGGAGCCGACAGCTTCCGACATGCGGTCCGGGAACTCGCCCCAGTATCGCTGGTCGCGGGTGAACCCGCGCAGCAGAAGCCAATTCATGTTGATTTCGCTGGTGGGCGTTCGCGGGACGTCGGTGTCGGCACGCCAGGCCTTCCGGGTCGGGGCGGGGATAAGGCTACCAAACTGAATCCGAACTCAGGACCGGTTTACCGGAACTGTGCCGGCGTGGACGATCCACCGCGACGCGGGTCGGGCGCTGACGGGACGTGCATCGAAAGTGCCGTTGGCGCTTCGCACCGTGCTGGCCCGAGGCCATCTCGGGATGAGCTACGCCGCGCATCGCCGGTGTTGAATCCAACTCCAGATTCAACTATGTATAGTCGGAGCCGGGTCGCGGTTCTCCCTGGTCGGCGGCCCGCGTTCCCCGGGCGACGATTGAGGATCGGTCGATGCAGGTTGCTGAGAAGGTCGCGATCATCACCGGCGGTGGCGGCGGCATCGGCGGCGCGCTGGCGGCGAGGCTGGTGCAGCGGGGCGCGCGGGTGGTGGTCGCCGACCTGGACGCCGACGCGGCGCGGGCGGTTGCCGATCGGGTCAACGCCGAGCGGCCGGGCGCGGCCGTCGCGGCGGGCGCCGACGTCAGCGACACCGCAGCCATCCGCGAACTGATCCAGCTGGCCGATCACCGGTTCGGTCCGGTGGACCTGTATTTCGCCAACGCCGGCATCACCGGCGCGGTGGGTCTGGACGTCAGCGAAGCCGACTGGGACCGCAGCATCGCCGTCAACCTGCGCGCGCACATCCGGGCCGCCCAGCTGTTGGTGCCGGACTGGGTGCGCCGCGGCGGCGGATACTTCGTCTCCACCGCGTCGGCGGCCGGGTTGCTGACCCAGATCGGTTCGGCCACCTACTCGGTGACCAAGCACGCCGCGGTCGGGTTCGCCGAGTGGCTCGGCGTCAGCTACGGCGACCAGGGGGTGCGGGTCAGCTGCCTGTGCCCGATGGGGGTGAACACCAAGCTGCTCTACGCCGGGCAGGGCTCCGGCGACCGGCTGGGCGAGGCGGCGACGAAGGCGGTCACCACCGCCGGTGAGGTGCTGGAACCCGAGCGGGTCGCCGAGATCGTGCTGGATGCCGTCGACGAAGAGCGCTTCCTGATCCTGCCGCATCCCCAGGTGCTGGAGATGTACCGGCAGAAGGGGGCCGACTACGACCGCTGGCTGCGCGGCATGCGTCGCTACCAGAGGTTCCTGCTGAACGACGAGTGAAAGAGGAGTACGCATGGCCTTGTTCGACATCTCCGACCGGGCGCAGGAGTACCAGACCGACCTGCTGGAGTTCATGGACAGCTGCGTCTACCCGGCCGAGGCGGTCTACGAGCAGCAGATGCGCGACGCCGGTGATCCGCACTTCCAGCCGCCGATCGTCGAGGAGCTGAAGGCCGAGGCCCGCAGCCGCGGGCTGTGGAACCTGTTCCACCCGCACCCGCAGTGGGGGCCGGGGCTGAGCAACCTGGAGTACGCGCCGCTGGCCGAGATCATGGGCCGCAGTCCGGGCCTGGCGCCGGAGGCGACCAACTGCGCCGCCCCGGACACCGGCAACATGGAGGTGCTCACGCTGTTCGGCAGCGACGACCACAAGGAGCGCTACCTCAAGCCGCTGCTGGCCGGCGAGATCCGGTCGGCGTTTGCGATGACCGAGCCGCAGGTGGCCAGCTCGGATGCCACCAACGTTCAGCTGTCGATGGTGCGCGACGGCGGCGAATACGTTCTCAACGGCCGGAAGTGGTTCGCCTCCAACGCGTTGCACCAAAACTGCAAAGTGCTGATCGTGATGGGCAAGACCGATCCGGAAGCCGCCACCCATCGGCAGCAGTCGATGTTGGTGGTGCCGATCGACGCCCCGGGCGTGACGATCATCCGCGGCCTGCCGGTTTTCGGCTACCAGGACCGCGAGGGGCACGCCGAGATCGACTTCAAAGACGTCCGGGTGCCGGCCAAAGACGTGCTCAAGGGCGAGGGCGAGGGCTTCGCGATCGCCCAGGCCCGGCTCGGGCCGGGCCGCATCCACCACTGCATGCGCTGCATCGGGATGGCCGAGCGGGCGCTGGAGCTGCTGTGCCGGCGGTCGCTGTCCCGGGTCGCCTTCGGTAAACCGATCGCGGCCAACGCCAACATCCGGGACTGGATCGCCGAGGCGCGCATCGACATCGAGATGATCCGGCTGCTCACCCTCAAGGCTGCCTACCTGATGGACACCGTCGGCAACAAGCAGGCGCAGACCGAGATCGCGGCGATCAAGGTGGCCGCACCCACCATCGCGCTGAAGATCGTCGACCGGGCCATCCAGGTGCACGGCGCCGGCGGTGTCACCGACGACTTCCCGCTGGCCGCGGCGTGGGCCCACCTGCGCACGCTGCGCCTCGCCGACGGCCCCGACGAGGTGCACAAACGGGCCATCGCCCGCCAGGAGCTGGGCAAGTACCTCGACCCCAACACCCGGCTGGTGCGGTGATGGCGGCGGAGCTGGCCGGCCGCACCGCGATCGTCACCGGCGCCTCCCGGGGGATCGGGCTGGCGATCGCGCAACGACTGGCCGTCGCCGGGGCGGACGTGGTGCTCACCTCGCGGCATCAGGAGGCCGCCGACGCGGCGGCCGCCGAGGTCGGCGGCACCGCGCTTGGCGTCGGTGCGCACGCCGCCGACGAAGACCAGGCCCGGCGCTGCGTCGAGCTGACCCTGGAACGATTCGGCCGGCTCGACATCCTGGTCAACAACGCCGGAACCAACCCGGCATTCGGCCCGCTGATCGACCAGGACCACGCCCGGTTCGCCAAGATCTTCGACATCAACCTGTGGGCGCCACTGCTGTGGACGTCGCTGGCGACCACGGCGTGGATGGGGGAGCACGGCGGGGCGGTGGTCAACACCGCCTCGATCGGCGGGCTGAGCCTGGCGCCGGGGATGGGCCTGTACAACGCCACCAAGGCGGCGCTGATCCACGTGACGAAGCAACTGGCGCTGGAGCTTTCGCCCCGCATTCGGGTCAACGCGATCTGCCCGGGCGTGGTGCGGACCCGGATGGCCGAGCTGCTGTGGAAGGGGCACGAGCAGACGCTGGCGACGACCACCCCGCTGGGCCGGATCGGCGAGCCGCCGGACGTCGCCGAGGCGGTCGGCTTCCTGGTCTCGGATGCGGCGAGCTGGATCACCGGCGAGGTGATGGTCGTCGACGGTGGCCAGCTGCTGGGTGACCCGACGATGTTCCGCGCAGCCAGCGATGGCTAGCGCCGATCCCGGGTCGGTGGCCGGTGTCGACCCGGCGGCGGTCGCCGGCTGGATCGCCGAGCTGGGTATCCCGATCAGCGGAGCGCTGAGTTTCGAGCGGATCGGGATCGGCCAGTCCAACCTGACCTATCTGGTGCGCGACGCCGACGACCGCCGCTGGGTGCTGCGCCGTCCGCCGCTGGGGCAGCTGTTGGCGTCGGCGCACGACGTCGCCCGCGAGGCGCGGATCCTGTCCGCGCTGGCCGACACCGACGTGCCCACCCCGCGGGTGTACGGGCTGACCCGGGACCTCGACCCCGACGGTATCCCGTTGCTGCTGATGGAGTTTGTCGACGGCGTGGTGGTGGACCGGATGCCGGTGGCGGAGTCGCTGACCCCGCAGCGTCGCCGGCGGACCGGGCTGTCGATGGCCAAGACGCTGGCCACAATCCACGCCGTCGACATCGACGCGGTGGGCCTGGCGGACCTGGCCAGCCACAAGCCGTACGCCCAGCGCCAGCTGAAACGCTGGGCCGGCCAGTGGGAGCTGTCCAAGACCCGGGAGCTGCCCGCGCTCGACGACCTCACCCGGCGGCTGGTCGCCGTGGCACCCGAACAGCGGGAGCTGACGCTGGTGCACGGTGATTTCCACATCCGCAACGTGATCACCGCATCGGACGGCGAGGTGACCGCGGTGTTGGACTGGGAGCTCTCCACCCTGGGTGACCCGCTGGCCGACATGGGCAGCCTGCTGGCGTACTGGCCGCAGCCCGGCGAGGAGGACATCGCCGGTGAATTCGTGGTGACGACGCTGGACGGCTTCCCGGATCGCGCCGAGCTGGAGCGGACCTACCTGGCCGAGACCGGGCGTGACGGCGCGGCGCTGCAGTACTGGCGCGCGCTGGGGCTGTGGAAGGTGGCGATCATCGCCGAGGGGATCATGCGCCGGGTGCTGGACAACCCGGCGAACCGGGCCGCGGCCGGCACGCCGATCGCGCAGTGGATCGACACGCTGGTGGCCCGGGCGCGCGGGGTGGCCGAGGAGGCCGGTATCTGAGCCGGTGAATGGGGAGTGATGAGCCGATCCGACGACGATGCCGAGCGCAGCGATGAGGATTCGGTGCCGCCGACGAACACGGGCGAGCGAGGGGGTCGTGGCCGAGCGGCCGGCGTCATAGCGCATCCGCTGGGCCGACGTGGTCCCCGCCGGAGCCGCCGTCGGCGAGTTGTCGGATCGCGCCGTCGACCAGGGCGTGGATCACCTCGTCGGTGCTGAAATCGCTGAGCCACAGATTTGGGGTGTCCGTTCGATGCAGCATGGCCACGCCGTGCAGGGCCACCGCGAGTGCGGCCGCAGCCTTCTCCGATGCCGTGTCGGGCCGGTCGACCCGGTGCGCCGCCGGTCCGCCGCGGCACGCCAGCAGGCCGCGCGTCACCACCTCCAGCGCGCGGCGGGCCGCCGGGGCGGCATCGGCGGCCTGGGTCATCAATGCGTAGCGCAGTGGATG
>NZ_JBYCLB010000290.1:0-1859 GCF_057473705.1 Mycobacterium sp. TH-M15
GCTTGCTCGTTGGTGGCTTCCAGCGTCGGCGCGGTGTCACTCCCGGCGGTCACCTCGGCCTCGGCGTCCGTCGTTGGCGCCGCCGCCAGCTCCTTCACGGCGGAACCCTCGTCGAGCCCCAGTGCTTCGGTGAAAGCCGCGGCGACGTCGCGGGTGGATTCGGCCAGCAGCACGGCCAGCACGATCCTGTCGGTCAGCTCGGCACGGCGGGTGGCCTCAAGACGCCCGAGCCGAGTGTGGGTGTCCGCCAGGTCGATTGGCGCCCCGGTGGTGTCGTCTCGACCCGGTGTGTAGAGCATGTCGGCGTCACGGAGGTAGACGGGCCAGGACCGGTATTCGCGGGCGATCCGCATGGCGGCCCGTCTACCGCGGAATCGAGTGTGAGCGGAGATCGCCGCGGTCCACGCCGGCTGAAAGTGCCGCCGCCAGGCGAGGCCCTCATCCCACGCGCGCGGATCGGCGAGGGCGGTGATGTACCCGGCGGCCGCGGACTCGACCAGATGCTGCAGCGTCGATTCGTCACGGAACGTTTCTCGGGCCTCCCGTAGCCGAGTCGCCCACGCCTCCAGGATTCGCCCCTGCTGCGGCCAGACGATCGCCTCGTCGATGTCGAGCTGCTCGATGGTCAACCCGGCGCCGCCGTCGCGGACGTCCTTCGTTAGACCGTCGAGGTCCTCGGTGCTCAGCCAGGCCTGGACCGCGTGGTCGGGACGCATGTGCGGATGCGGAAGCGGCAGCATCTCCGGGAGCGCCAGGCCGTCGCCGGCGGGCAGCGTCGCGCGCCACACCCCGAAGGGCCGCTTCGGGCCCGCGACGGCGTTGACCGCGGCCGCGGCGTCGAGCGACTGAGGTTGGCCGTAACCGAGGGTGAGCATCCCCGCCGAGGCCAGCTGCGGGCACTGCTGGGTCAGGCAGACGAGTTCATCGGAGCGCTCGAACTGCTGCTCGACCTGTGCGGATGAGGCGCACCAGGTCGGCTGGATCCTGACCTCGGGTTGCACCCACGCCGGCAGGGCACCCGTGGTGGTGACCACCGCTCCGCGGCGACCGGTTCGGGCGCGCATGATGCCCTCGCTGAGGACCGCCGCTGAGGCCACCGCACTGGTGCCGGGCAACACTCCGAGCGTCGCGTACCAACGCCGGAGACGTCGCCCCAGTTCGGCGGCGTCCTCGAAGACGGGCTGCTGGCCGGCCGCGAGCCATGGCTCACTCTCGGCGAGCACTTCCACGCAAATACGTTGAGCGCCTTGACCGCGGCTCAGCATCAGCGCCCGTGTCGGCCGAGCGCTCAGCTCCCAGCCGCGGGTCACCAACGGTGCGAGCGCCTGTCCGATCCCGTCGGTGACGTCGACGCCGGCCGGGTCGCCAGCCAGCAGGGCTCCTGCTCCTCCGACCAGCCACAGACGCGCCGGCTCCGGATCCCCCTCGCCCTCCGCAGGAAGCGCCCGCAGTCCGCCGCGCTGGTGTGCCCAGTCGATCAGCTTCTCGAGTTTGTCCACCGCGTCGACGGGCCCCGTGAGCCGATCGCCGGTCGCGGTGAACGACCCCGCCGGGGTGATGACGACGACGTGCCGCTCCACCGCAGCCTGCTCCGGGCCGCTCACGTGCGGCTCCCGTCGGCGGTGGGCCCGGCCAAGTAGGGGCGGATCCGCGCGCTCGCGCCTTGCTGGGTCATCCCCAGCACCGCGCCGACCTCGGTGTAGGTCGCGCCCGCCGCGATCGCCGCCGCCGCGGCCGGGCGCTCGTCGAGCCCCGCGTTGCGCAGCAGAGCCGCACGCGTCAGCTGAACACCCTTGGTGTCTGCCGACTCCCCGCGTTCGACGGCGCGCAGCAGTCGAGCGCGTGCCGTGGGAGTGACC
>NZ_JBYCLB010000291.1:0-2086 GCF_057473705.1 Mycobacterium sp. TH-M15
CACCTGCCGCTCTCCGCCGAGGCGCAGGCCGAGGCCCGCATCCTGATGCTGTCTTCCAACAACATCCTGTCGCCGGCGTCGGGCCGTCCGCTGGCTATGCCGCGTCTGGACATGGTGACCGGCCTGTACTACCTGACCACCGAGATCCCCGGCGAGACCGGCGAGTACACGCCGGCCGCCAAGGACACCCCGGAGTCCGGCGCGTATTCGTCGCCGGCCGAGGCGATCATGGCGGTCGACCGCGGGGCGCTCTCGGTGCGCGCCAAGATCAAGGTGCGGCTCGACCAGCTGCGGCCGCCGGCCGAGGTGGAGACCGAGCTGTTCGGCGACAACGGCTGGCGCCCCGGTGATTCCTGGATGCTGGAGACCACGCTCGGCCGGGTGCTGTTCAACGAGCTGCTGCCGACGGGCTATCCGTTCGTCAACAAGCAGATGCACAAGAAGGTGCAGGCGACCATCATCAACGATCTGGCTGAGCGTTACCCGATGATCGTGGTCGCTCAGACCGTCGACAAGCTCAAGGACGCCGGCTTCTACTGGGCCACCCGTTCCGGGGTGACGGTCTCGATGGCCGACGTGCTGGTGCCGCCGAACAAGAAGCAGATCCTGGACGCCTACGAGGAGCGGGCCGACAAGGTCGAGAAGCAGTTCCAGCGTGGCGCGCTGAACCACGACGAGCGCAACGAGGCGCTGGTGGAGATCTGGAAGGAAGCGACCGAGGAGGTCGGCCAGGCGCTGCGGGAGCACTACCCGGCGGACAACCCGATCATCACGATCGTCGACTCCGGGGCGACCGGTAACTTCACCCAGACCCGGACGCTGGCCGGGATGAAGGGGTTGGTGACCAACCCGAAGGGGGAGTTCATCCCGCGTCCGATCAAGTCGAGCTTCCGCGAGGGCCTGACGGTGCTGGAGTACTTCATCAACACCCACGGCGCCCGAAAGGGTCTGGCCGACACCGCGTTGCGCACCGCCGACTCGGGTTACCTGACCCGTCGTCTGGTCGACGTGTCTCAGGACGTCATCGTCCGTGAGCACGACTGCGGCACCGAGCGCGGCATCATGGTCGACCTCGCCGAACGCGCGGCCGACGGAACGCTGATCCGCGACCCGTTCATCGAGACCTCGGCCTACGCGCGCACGCTGGTCGCCGACGCGGTGGACGGGAAGGGCACGGTGATCGTCGAGGCCGGCCACGACCTGGGTGACCCGTCGATCGAGGCGCTGCTGAACGCCGGCATCACCAGTGTGAAGGTGCGTTCGGTGCTGACCTGCGCCACCGGAACCGGGGTCTGCGCGATGTGCTACGGCCGGTCGATGGCCACCGGCAAGCTGGTCGACATCGGCGAGGCGGTCGGCATCGTCGCCGCCCAGTCGATCGGCGAGCCGGGCACCCAGCTGACCATGCGCACCTTCCACCAGGGCGGCGTCGGTGAGGACATCACCGGTGGTCTGCCCCGGGTGCAGGAGCTGTTCGAGGCGCGGGTGCCGCGCGGCAAGGCGCCGATCGCCGACGTCACCGGCCGGGTCCGGCTGGAGGACGGCGACCGGTTCTACAAGATCACCATCGTCCCCGACGACGGCGGCGAAGAAGTGGTCTACGACAAGCTGTCGAAGCGTCAGCGGCTGCGGGTGTTCAAGCACGACGACGGTTCCGAGCGGCTGCTCGCCGATGGCGACCACGTCGAGGTGGGCCAGCAGCTGATGGAGGGCTCGGCCGATCCGCACGAGGTGCTGCGGGTCCAGGGGCCCCGGGAGGTGCAGATCCACCTGGTCAAGGAGGTGCAGCAGGTCTACCGTGCCCAGGGTGTGTCGATCCACGACAAGCACATCGAGGTGATCGTCCGACAGATGCTGCGCCGGGTGACGATCATCGACTCGGGTTCCACCGAGTTCCTGCCCGGCTCGCTCACCGAGCGTGCCGAGTTCGAGACCGAGAACCGGCGGGTGGTGGCCGAGGGCGGCGAGCCCGCCGCCGGCCGTCCGGTGCTGATGGGGATCACCAAGGCGTCGTTGGCCACTGACTCGTGGCTCTCGGCGGCGTCGTTCCAGGAGACCACCCGGGTGCTCACCGACGCGGCGATCA
>NZ_JBYCLB010000292.1:0-1881 GCF_057473705.1 Mycobacterium sp. TH-M15
GGACGCCGGCCGCGGCGCTGAGCGTCGCCGTGGCGCCGGTGGCGGCGGGCTCGGACCTGGCCGCCTACGACGCGGCGGTGCAGCACGCGTTCGCCCAGGTGCAGACCGCGCTGGTGGCATCCGCCGGGTTGACGGCGGTGCCGTCGAATCTGGACCCGCCGTTTGCCGACGTCGAAGCCGAGCAGAACGCCTACATGGGCAGTGGCTGCCTGCGCACACCTCTTCAAGGCGGACAACCGGAGTGCGCAAAGGGCGATGTCGGGTCGCCGACCACGGTGGCACTGGTCGGCGACTCGCACGCCGCGATCTGGAATCCGGCGTTCGAACAGGTCGCCACCCAGCGGCGGTGGCGGCTGGAGACTCTGGAAAAGGCGGCCTGCCCAGTGATGGATGTGCGCGTCACCAACCCATTCCGTCGCGTGGTCGAAGTCTTTGAACACTGCGGGCAGTGGCGCGCTCAGATCATGGCCAGGTTGCGCGCCGAACATCCGCGGCTGGTCGTGCTGAGCGCTTGGCGCGGCTACGGTTCCGATGAACAGCTGACCGGTTTCTCGGCCTACGACCCGGCGTGGATCGACAGCCTGACCCGTCTGGTGCAGCAGTTGCGCGGTATCGGCGCCAAGGTGCTGGTGCTCGGGCCGGTGCCGGATCCACGCGCCACGGTGCCGATCTGCCTCTCTGCCCACCTCGATGACGTGATTGCCTGCGTGCCGCGCAGGTCGACGGCGGTGAACGAGTCCGGTATCGCGGCGGAGTCCGCCGCCACCCATGCCGCCGGTGGGCAGTACACCGACCTCACCGACCTGTTCTGCACCGCGGACCGATGCCCGGTGATCGTCGGCAACACCCTGGTCTACGTCGACTCGAGTCACTTGACGTTCGAATACTCGCGGCGGTTGGCCCCGGTCATGGGTGCGCTGGCCGACCGCGCGCTCGCCCAAGGTTGGCCGCCGCATTCACGATGAGCCTGTTCGACGCGTGTGTGATAATTCCTCGACTCGACGAACGCGTCTTCTAGGTAGGTGACCGTGCACCAGGCCGTCAGCGGCAGCGCCACCAAGGACCGTCAGGGAGTGGTGCAGCCGGGATTTCGGCCGGACATCGAGGGATTGCGCGCGGCCGCGGTGCTGGCGGTGGTGCTGTTTCACGCCGACGTGCCCGGCGTGGGCGGCGGCTACGTCGGCGTGGACGTGTTCTTCGTCATCTCGGGTTTCCTGATCACCGGGCTGCTGTGGCGCGAGGTGAACTCCACCGGCGGCGTCCGACTGCGCCGCTTCTACGGCGCCCGGGCCCGCCGACTGCTGCCCGCCTCTGCCGCCGTCGGCGTCATCACCATGATCGCTTCGGTGGCATTACTGCCGCTGCTGCAGGTCAAGAGCGTCCTGGTGGACGGCATCACCAGTGCGCTGTATGTCGGCAACTACTGGTTCATCATGCGCGGCGTCGACTACTTCGCCAGCACCAAACCGCCGTCGCCGTTTCAGCACTATTGGTCGTTGGGCGTCGAGGAGCAGTTCTACCTGGTGTGGCCGGCATTGATCATCGGCACGGCATGGTTGATCCGGCGGCTGCGCCGGCGCACCCGCGCCGAGGCCACGTCGTCGCAACGCCCTTTTCTGGTGGTTCTCGCACTGGTTGCCGCCGTGTCGTTTGCGCTGTCGCTGGTGGCCACGCCGTTCGCGCCTGCGGTGGCGTTTTTTTCGCTGCCGACCCGGGCGTGGCAGTTGGCGGTCGGTGGGCTGGTGGCCCTCACGGTTGTCCGCTGGCGGCGTCTGCCGCCGCGCGCCGCCGCGATCACCGGGTGGGCCGGGCTGGCGCTGATCGTGTGGGCCTGCGTGGGTTTGAGTAGCACGACGCCGTATCCGGGTATTGCCGCGCTGT
>NZ_JBYCLB010000293.1:0-3414 GCF_057473705.1 Mycobacterium sp. TH-M15
GTGGAGCTAAGGGGAATCGAACCCCTGACCTACTCGATGCGAACGAGTCGCGCTACCAACTGCGCCATAGCCCCTGGCCGCTAGCAGGCTACCAGCCGCCGGCGGATCGGCAGAAACCGAAGCGTCACTGGCCGGCCGCGCGCGGCAGGTCACGCCGCCAGTCGTAGTCCCGGGCGAACGACGCCGACGCCAGATGCTCGAAGGCCGGATCCTCGTCGTCGAGGTCCAGCACCATCGCGCCCGGGCGGCGCAGCCGGGACGGCACCACCTCGAAGTCCGGCGGCGGAGCCTGCTGCACCGGCGGCGCGTCGACGCGCGACGCCCGGGCACGCGCCTCCCGCCGCGCCCGCCGCGCCTGCACCTGGGCCTCGATCCGGGTCTGTCGGCGCAGATACGCCAGGTAGAGCAGCATCAGCGCGCCGGTGCCGGCGCAGAGCCGCCAGGCGTCCGGCGTCACCGTGTAGCCGACCGCCGCCGAGCCCGCCAGGACCAGCGCCATCGTGGACAGCGCCCGCTTGCGGAACCGGTACTTGCGGGCCTCCACCGCGGCGGCCTTCTGCGCCTCGCTGCGCCGCCGCCGTGCGGCTGACGTCGGCCGCACCGGACCCGGCGCGGAGTCCGCCGGCTCGTCTTCGGCTTCCAGCCCGGAGCTGTCCTCAACGTACTCGTACACCCCACCGTCATCGTCGGATTCGTCGGCTTCGTCGGCTTCCGCGACCTCGTCGGTGTCCTCGGCCTCGCCGGCGATATCGGTCTCCGGGAGCTCCTCGGTCTGCTCGTCCGGGGACTCCTCCTCGTCGAGGACCGGCTGGGCGACCGTGACCTCGTCGTCGGCGTCGGAGAGCGCGTCCGACTCGCCGACCGGCAGTGCCCCGGAGTCCTCCTCGACGACGTCCACATCGAGGTAGTCGGGCTCGGTGGACTCGTCCGCCGCGGCGGCCTCTGTCCTGGCGACCGACGTGTCGGGCTTGAACGGCAACTCCTCCTCGTCGTGCCGCCCGCAGTAGTCGCGCCGCCAGTCCGGGTCGCTGGCGTGGCCGGCCGCCGGACCGCTGCGCTTGAGCAGCCGGGCACCGGCGCTGCTGGTCAGCACCCTTGTCGCCAGCGCGACGTCGCTGGTGCGGCGCACCGCCTCACGCTTGCTGACCAGCATCGGAACCAGCACGAACAGCCAGAGCACCACGAGCGAGATCCAGAGCAACGATTGGGGGACGCTGGGCATGATGCCTGCTCCTTTCCCAGTCCCAGTCAAGGCTAGGTTTGCGACCCGCGGGATCATCGATCGGCGCGCCGTCGCAATTACATATTCGTAATTTACCCGTTACGCCTCAATTGTCACAACCGCCACGCCAGTAACATCGATCAAGGGAGGCTGGCCCGCCCGCTGCGGACCAGCGCCGACACCACCGACCCGGGCACCTCCTCGACGGTGAGCGCCACCAGCAGGTGGTCCCGCCACTCCCCGTCCACGTCCAGGTAGCGCCGCAGCAGGCCTTCCTCCCGAAAGCCGACCTTGGCCAGCACCGCCCGGCTGCCGGCGTTCTCCGGGCGGACCGTTGCCTCGACCCGATGCAGCCGCACCACGCCGAAGCAGTGATCCAGCCCCAGGGCCAGCGCCCCGGTCGCCACCCCGCCGCCGGTCGCCGAACTGGCCACCCAGTAGCCGATCCAGGCCGAACGCAGCGCGCCGTGGGCGACGTTGCCGATCGTCAGCTGCCCGCAGAACCGGCCGTCGAGCTCGATCACGAACGGCAGCATCCGCCCCCGGCGCGCCTCCGAGCGCAGGCTGGAGCAGACCACCGGCCACGCGGCGGGGCTGTGCCGGGCCAGCCAGTCCGGCTCACCGCTGGGCTCCCACGGCTCCAGGTGGTCTCGATCGCCGGTGCGGGCCCGGCTCCACTGCGCGCCGTCGCGCATCCGCACCGGCCGCAGCCGGATCACCCCGGCCGACACCCGCAACGGCCCGAGCACCGCCGGCCAGCCGGGATGCTGGATGCTGGTGTTGCCGCGCCGCCACCGGTTCACCGGATCAACCGCGCTGAGCCAGGAAAGCCACGTCGACCATCTCGCCGGCCCGGACCTCCTCGGCCTCCTCCGGCACCACCACCAGGCAGTTCGCGTCGGCCAGCGTGGTCAGCAGGTGCGACGACGGGCCGCCGCCCAGCACCTGGACCAGGTACTCGTCGGACTCCTCGTCGCGCATCAGCTGACCGCGCAGGTAGCCGGTCCGGCCGGCCACCGAGCTGATCGGACCCAGCGCCCGGGCCGGCACCACCCGGCGCATCGGCTCCCGTCTGCCCAACGCCAGCCGGATCAACGGCCGGACCATCACCTCGAAGACCACCAACGCGCTGATCGGGTTCGCCGGCAGCAGGAACGTCGGCACCCGGTCCGGCCCCAGCTGGCCGAAGCCCTGCACCGAACCCGGGTGCATCGCGACCCGGACCACCTCCAGCTCGCCGAGGGTCGACAGCGCCGCGCGCACCTCCTCGGCCGCCGCCCCGCCGACCCCGCCGGCGACCAGCACCACCTCGGCGCGGTTGAGCTGCCCCTGCACCACCTCGGCCAGCTGTTTCGGGTCGCTGCTGACGATGCCGACCCGGTTCACCTCGGCGCCGGCGTCGCGGCCGGCGGCGGCCAGCGCGTAGGAGTTGACGTCGTACACCTGCCCGTTGCCCGGGCTGCGCGCGACGTCGACCAGCTCGCCGCCGACCGACAGCACCGCCAGCCGGGGACGCGGATGCACCAGCACCTGGTCGCGGCCGACCGCGGCCAGCAGCCCCACCTGGGCGGGGCCGACGGTCGCGCCGACGGAGACGGCGATGTCGCCCGACCGCACGTCGCCGCCGGTGGCCCGCACGTAGGCGCCCGGACCGACACCGCGGCGCACCCGCACCCGGGACTGGCCGCCATCGGTGAAGCGCAGCGGCAGCACCGCGTCGGCCAGCGTCGGCAGCGGAGCCCCGGTCTGAATCCGGGTGGCCATCCGCGGTTGCAGCCTGGTCGGTGTCCGGGCGCCGGCCTCGATCAGCCCCAGCACCGGGAGGCTCACCTCGGCGTCCGGGTCATCACCGTCGTCGCCGCCGGCGCCCTGGACGTCGACGCTGCGCACCGCGTACCCGTCGATCGCCGCCTGGTCGAAGGCGGGCATCGGGCGCTCGGCGACCACGTCCTCGGCGCACATCAGGCCCTGCGCGTCGGCGATGGCGACCCGCACCGGCCGCGGCGCCACCGCCGCCGCCGACACCCGGGCCTGCTGTTCTCCAACCGAACGCACAACGCGCCTTTCCAGATCCAGTCACCGGGCCCGACACCACCGGCCAACGCGGTCCACCGGAGTCGACGTTAGTCCCGGGCCAGACCCAACCGTGCCACCAACCACCGCCGCAGATCCGGCCCGTAGTCGTCACGATC
>NZ_JBYCLB010000294.1:0-1546 GCF_057473705.1 Mycobacterium sp. TH-M15
AGAGCCGCGCGGCGCGGCCTTTCTCCCGCGGAAGCATCCAGGTCGTGACCGGGTCGTCGTAGAACGCTCGGCCCAGCATCTGGGCCAACTCGCCCACGTCCGCCTGCCGCCCGGGACGGACCTCGATCAACACCCGGTCAGCCTAATCGCCGGCTGGCACCATCCGCGCAACATCACCGACGACCAGGCCCGGCAGTGTGCGGCGACCGGTCCGCTTCAGTGGATGCCGCCGGAGACCCTGCTGCCACTCGGTGAGGCCCGCCGGGGCACCCCCCGGTCAGGTCAGATACCGGGCGACGGTCTCGGCGACGCAGGCCGGCTTCGCGGCGCCGGCGATCTCCACCGTCGTCGACAGGGTCACCTGGTACGCGCCGTCGCCGAGGTCTTGGACGTCGACCACCGAAGCCTCGGCCCGGATCCGGGAGCCGACCGGGACCGGCGCCGGGAACCGCACCTTGTTCAGGCCGTAGTTGATCCCCATCTTGACGCCGTCGAGGCGGTAGATCTGCTGGGTCAGCTGCGGCAGCAGCGACAGCGTCAGGTAGCCGTGGGCGATCGTGGTGCCGAACGGCCCGTTGGCGGCCCGCGCGGCATCGACGTGAATCCACTGGTGGTCGCCGGTCGCGTCGGCGAACAGGTCCACCATCTCCTGGGTGATCGTCACCCAGTCGCTTTTACCGATGGGTTGGCCCTTCAGCGCGACCAACTCGTCGATCGAACTCAGTGTGCGCATCGCTATCCCTTCTGTCCTTGTTCGGTTGCCACGGTGCCGGCTTCGACCAGCCGCTCGACCTCGGCTCGGCTCATCCCCAACCGGCCTGCGAGCACCGCCACGGTGTGCTCGCCCAGGTCCGGGGCGGCCGTCGCCGGGGGGTGGGCGCCGTCGACGGAGACCGGCGGCCCGGCCGCGAGGTAATCCCCGATCCCGGGCTGGTGCAGCGGGGTGAACATCGGGTTGGCGCGCAGCCGGTCGTCCTCGGCGACCTCCAGGAAGCTGCGATACCGATCCCACAGCAGCGACGTTCCGGCCAGTGCCGCGGCGACCTGGGCGCCGGTGCGGTCGGCGAACCAGGTGCCGAACAGCCCGGTCAGCACGTCCCGATGCCGATACCGCTGCCCCTCGTCGGCGAAGTCCACGCCAAGTGCCTGCTCCAGTGCGGCAACGGCTTTGGCGGCTCCGGTGACGTTGGCGAGATCCCGGAAATGCCGGCTGGTGAGGGTGACCACCATGAACGCCACCCCGTCGCTGCTGGTGAACGTGGCGCCGTACTGCCCGTAGACGGCGTTGCCGATCGGTTCCCGCCGGGTGCCGTTGACCATCGCCTCGGTGAGGAACCCGAGAGCGCTGGCGGTGGACAGCGCGACGTCCTCCAATGCCAGGTTGATCCGGCTGCCGACGCCGCTGCGCTCCCGCCGGTGCAGCGCGGCGGTCACCGCCAGGGCGGCGTGCAGGCCGCACGCCACGTCCCAGGCGGGCAGCACCTGGTTGATCGGGGCCCGCTGCTCCGCGGGGCCGGTCACCAGCGGAAAGCCGTTCGCCGCGTTC
>NZ_JBYCLB010000295.1:0-4652 GCF_057473705.1 Mycobacterium sp. TH-M15
GCGGTTCGCCGGCCCGGTCAAACCGCAGCGTGGTGGTGCCGTTGGCGGTGGAGATCTGGATACGGCGGACTTGGGCGCCGATCGCGCTCGCGCTGGGCGTCACGATGATGGTGCCGTTGGTGACCGGGTGGTCGAAGTCCACCTGCAGCCACTGGCCGACCGCCGTCTGCAGCGCGTTGGAGACCCAGGCGGTGGTCGGGTCGCCGTCGACCGCGGCCGCCGGCGACGCCGACGGGGCGACGTCGGGCAGTGCGGTGGCATCCGAAGACGAGCTCGACACGGTCACCGACCCGCCGATCCAGCCGGCGAAGACGGTGCCGGCACCGGGCGTCGGGTAGTCGGCCACCCGGTTGTGGGTGTGCCGGGGGTCACCGACGGCCCGGGTGGCCGACGCGTGGTCGTCGACCCGGCCGTAGTCGACCTCCCGGGCCAGCGGGGTGTCGGTGACGGTCACCAGCGGTGTGGCCAGCCCGGCCCGGCGCGCGTCGGCGGTGAGCAGCACCGGCCCGAGCGCCGGCAGCCCGCGCAGCCGGCGCCCCTCGTCGAGCCGCAGCAGCACCTCCGGACCGCCGTCCACCCGCGGCAGCGCGTCGGCGTCGGCCAGGTAGGGCGTCCCGGGATTGGCCGGCCCGGCCCGATGGTCCACCCGGTACACCTCGACCGCCGGATACGGTGGCCGCAGCCCGCTGTCGGAGACGAACCCGTCGACCGTCTCGCCGCCGACCGGCTCGCCGAACTGGGCCACCTTGACCAGTCCCGGCGATCCGTCGACGGCGCGGTGCGCCAGGATCGGCCGGGTCGACCGCGAGATATCCGGGTCCAGGTCGTTGCGCAGCACCAGGTAGGAGATGCCCTGTCGGGCCAGCGTGTCGGCCAGTCCGGCCGAGGGGCGGCCGGCGGCGAAGAGCTGCTGCACCGAGTCCAGTGCCCGGATGGTCGCCGGCGGCGTCAGCGGAATCGAGTCGCGCACCCCCCAGGGACCGGCCTCGAGCACCTGCAGCGGCTCGTCGTGGCTGGTTCCCCAGCTCTGGGTGGCGAACGGCGCCCCCGGGGCGACCAGCACCCGACCCGGAGCCGGGGTTCCGGTGTTGTGCCCGGCCAGCCAGGCGGCGGCGTCGCGCCAGTACTGCGGCAGCGCGGTGAAGGTGGTCGTCGGGGTGAGCCGCCCGGTCCAGGCCAGCGCCGTGCTCACCAGCAACGCGACCAGCACGACCAGCCCGACCGCGGCCCGTTTGTGGTGTTCGGGGTGGGTGAACTCACGCCGCCAGACCGCGGCCGGTGCGCTGCCCGGCAACGGTATCCGGCCGAGCAGCCCGACCAACCCCAGCACCAGCGGGATCCGGATCACCGACTCCAGCTTGTGCAGGTTGCGCAGCGGGGCGCCGGCGGCGTCGAGGAATGCCTGCACCTGCTGGGCCACCGGCGAGCCGAGCCCGCCGGAGTAGCCGACGGCCAGCAGCACCACGCCGACCAGCAGCATCGTCACCAGCCGGCCGGCACCGGGCAGCCGGCGGCGGACCAGCCCGGCCAGCCCGGCCAGCCCGGCGGCGGCGACCAGGCAGGTGCCCAGGATCAGCACCGGCCGGGTGATCAGCGGCGCGCCCGCGGTGGCGTCCGGCGCGACGAACGGTGTCCAGCTGTGCGTGCCGCGGAGCATCTCGACCAGCGAGGTCCACTGGGTGGTGACGCCGGAGGATTCGATGAAGTCCAGGAACGGCGGGCTGACCCGGCCCAGCAGCAGCAGCGGCACCAGCCACCACAGCACCGCCGGCACCAGCGCGATCAGCCACCACCCGGTGAATCGCCACCACCGCCGGTTCGGCCGGTGGCAGGCCAACCAGATCATCGCCGGCAGCATGCCGGCCAGGGTCGCCACCGCGTTCACCGCACCCATCAGCGCGACGGCCACCCCGGCCTGCCCGGCCAGCGCCCGCACCGGCCGGTCCGGGTCGGCTCGCAGCGCCCGGACGACCGGCAGCAGCACCCAGGGGGCCAGCATCATCGGCAGTGTCTCCGACGAGATGGTGCCCAGAGTGGCCAGCACCCGGGGGGAGAGGGCGAAGGCGGCGGCACCGAGCACCCGCGATGTCGGGCTGCCGATGCCGCGGCCGTCGTTGAGCGCCTCGGCCAGCCGCAGCATCCCCCAGAACCCGACCGTCAGCAGCGCCGCCCACCACAGCCGCTGGGTGACCCAGCCGGGCAGCCCGGCCAGGTGGCCGGCGACGAAGAAGGTGCCTTGCGGGAACAGGTAGCCGTAGGCCTGGTTCTGGGTCTGCCCGAACGGCAGCTCACTGTTCCACAGGTTTGCGGCGCGGGCCACCAGCCCGAGCGGGTTGGCGGTCAGGTCGAGTTTGGTGTCCGGCGAGACGCGTCCGGGGGACTGGGCGAAGCTGCACAGCAGCGCGGCCGCGCCGACCAGCCAGAGCCGACGCCGCGGGGCCGGGACCACAGTCGATGACGAAGCGGGTGCGGCACCGGATGCGGTCGGGATTCGAAGGTCAGCCGCGGTCGCCGTATTCCACCCGGTTCAGTACCGACGACTGCGGATCGCCGCTGGCGATCCGCGGCTTGGTGTCCTGCTGCACCATCAAGGTGATCCCGAAGATCGCCGCGGCGCCCAGCAGCGGGCCGACCACGATGCTGACCGCCGCTGGCACCAGGACCCGGCGCATCATCGTCCCCTTCACGTCGTAGCTGCGGTCGGCTCCAGGCGGCCGGCCCGGACGCCAACCTAGCACGGGGGGATGTCCGGTCACCGGGCCGAACCATGACAGCATGGGACGATGCCTTCACCGCTGCCGCGCTTCCTGCTGCCCGTGCTGCTCTCGACCGTGCTGTCGGCGGCCCTGCTGGGCTGCTCGCGCACCGCCGAGGAGCAGTCCCCGGCCGCACCCGAGCCGCCGTCGGCGGCCGCACCGCGGTCGGTCTGCGCGGACCTGTCCGGCCGCGACAAGCTGGCCCAGCTGCTGATGGTCGGGGTCACAGACGCCGACGACGCTCGGGCGGTGGTGGCCGACCAGCACGTCGGCGGGATCTTCATCGGCAGCTGGACCGAGCTGTCCATGCTGACCGACGGGTCGCTGGCCGAGATCGCCAAGGGCGCCGGCCCGCTGCCGCTGGCGGTCAGCGTCGACGAGGAGGGCGGCCGGGTGTCCCGGTTGTCGTCGTTGATCGGCACCTCGCCGTCGGCCCGGGAGCTGGCCTGGAACCAGACCCCCGACCAGGTGTATCAACTCGCCCTGGAGCGCGGCAAGAAGATGCGTGACCTGGGCATCACCGTCGACTTCGCGCCGGTGGTCGATGTCACCGACGCCCCGGCCGACAGCGTGATCGGCGACCGCTCGTTCAGCGCGGACCCGGAGACGGTCACCAAATACGCCGGCGCGTACGCCCGTGGCCTGCGGGAGGCCGGCCTGCTGCCGGTGCTGAAGCACTTCCCCGGCCACGGGCACGGCTCCGGGGACTCGCACACCGCCGGGGTGGTGGTCACCCCGCCGCTGGCCGAGTTGCAGGACGACGACCTGGTGCCCTACCGCACCCTGGTCACCCAGGCGCCGGTCGCGGTGATGATCGGCCACATGCAGGTGCCGGGGCTCACCGGCGACGACCCGGCCAGCCTGAGCCCGGCCGCGGTGCAGTTGCTGCGCGACGGCACCGGCTACCACGGCCCCCGCTTCGACGGCGTGGTGTTCAGCGACGACCTGTCGTCCATGGCGGCGATCAACGAGCACTACGGGGTCGCCGAGGCGGTGCTGCGCTCGCTGCAGGCCGGCATCGACGTCGCGCTGTGGATCACCACCGACGAGGTGCCCGCGGTGCTGGACCGGCTGGAGAAGGCGGTCGCCGCCGGCGAGTTGAAGACCGAGGCGGTCGACGCGGCGCTGGCCCGGGTGGCCACCGCCAAGAAGCCGGACTCGCACTGCGGCAGGTGACGCATTCGCTGGGCGCGCAGCTTACTCGGGAGTAATATAGACGCTCGCGGGTTAGCGAGAAGGGGCGTCCAGCAATGGCCGGTGGTAGCAAGCGGTTACCGCGCGCCGTTCGTGAGCAGCAGATGCTCGACGCGGCCGTGCAGATGTTCTCGATGAACGGCTACCACGAAACCTCGATGGACTCGATCGCGGCCGCGGCGCGGATCTCCAAGCCGATGCTGTACCTGTACTACGGCTCCAAGGAGGAGTTGTTCGGCGCCTGCCTGAACCGCGAGCTGCGTCGCTTCGTCGAGCAGGTGCGCTCCGACATCGACCTGCAGCAGAGCCCGAAGGACTTGCTGCGCAACGCAATCCTCGCCTTCCTGCGCTACATCGACACCAACCGGTCGTCCTGGATCGTGATGTACACCCAGGCCACCAGCACCCAGGCGTTCGCCCAGACGGTCCGGGAGGGCCGGGAACGGATCATCGAGTTGGTGCGCGGCCTGCTGCAGGCGGGTACCCGCGATCCGGGGCCCGGCACCGACTTCGACATGATGGCCATGGCGCTGGTCGGCGCCGGCGAGGCGGTCGCCACCCGGATCAGCGCCGGCGACACCGACGTCGACGACGCCGGCGAGCTGATGTTCAACCTGTTCTGGCGCGGTCTCAAGGGCGCGCCGGGTGGCCGGCGGGGGTCGGGACGCGCCGGCAGCGCGACCGGAGCGGCCGTCGGTTAGT
>NZ_JBYCLB010000296.1:0-4891 GCF_057473705.1 Mycobacterium sp. TH-M15
CCGCGGCGGTGCGGGCCCGTCCGCCGACCCGGGTATCGTGCCGTCTCCGCGGGAGCATCCGCAGCCGTATTTCCCGCCGTTCGGCAGTCGGTGACGCTGCTGCGCCTGGAAGCGCGGTTTCGGGCGCGGCGCGGCGGTCACGTTTAAGGTCGTGGGTGGGTCGGCTTGGCAGCCGAGCTACGCGTGGGGCGGTTCGGGTTTGGCCGCGACCGCCGCCAGTTCAGATCTGTTGGTGATCTTCGGGATAACCGGAGACCTGGCGGATCGTGCGGCCGCTGCTGGACACCCCCGGCCCGGTCCGCCCCTACGACTCGGGCTCGTGGGGGCCCGAGGCCGCGCAGTCGCTGGTGCGCGGCCATCGGGGTTGGCAACAACCGTGGCTGCCCGGCCGCGATTGGGGCAACGACAGTGAAGGAGCGGACATGCAGCTGGGGATGATCGGCCTGGGCCGGATGGGCGCCAACCTGGTTCGCCGGCTGGTGGACGACGGCCACGAGTGCGTGGTGTACGACCGCAATCCGGAGGCGGTCAAAACGCTGACCGGCGACCGGATCACCGGCGCGTCGTCGCTGGCCGACCTGGCCGGCAAGCTCACCGGGCCGCGGGTGGTCTGGGTGATGGTCCCGGCGGGGGCGATCACCACCGGGGTGGTCGACGAACTGGCCGGCACCCTGTCGGCCGGCGACATCGTCATCGACGGTGGCAACTCCTACTACCGCGACGACATCGCCCACGCGAAGACGCTGTCCGGCAAGGGTATCCGGCTGATCGACTGCGGCACCAGCGGCGGTGTGTGGGGCCGGGAGCGCGGCTACTGCCTGATGATCGGCGGCGACGACGATGCGTTCGCCCACGCCGAGCCGATCTTCGCCACCATCGCCCCCGGGGTGGACGCGGCGCCCCGCACGCCGGGCCGCATCGGCGAGGTCGGGCAGGCCGAGCGGGGCTACCTGCACTGTGGGCCGGTCGGCGCCGGGCACTTCGTCAAGATGGTGCACAACGGCATCGAGTACGGGATCATGGCGTCGCTGGCCGAGGGGCTGAACATCTTGCGCAACGCCGACATCGGCACCAAGACGCAGCAGGGCGACGCCGAGACCGCGCCGCTGAGCTACCCCGAGTTCTATCAGTACGACATCGACATCCCCGAGGTCGCCGAGGTGTGGCGCCGCGGCAGCGTGATCGGCTCCTGGCTGCTGGACCTGACCGCGATCGCGCTGCACCGATCGCCGACCCTGGACGAGTTCGCCGGCCGGGTCTCCGACTCCGGCGAGGGCCGCTGGACGTCGATCGCCGCCATCGACGAGGGGGTGCCGGCGCCGGTGCTGACCACCGCGCTGCAATCCCGGTTCGCCTCCCGCGACCTCGACGACTTCGCCAACAAGGCACTCTCCGCGATGCGCAAACAGTTCGGCGGGCACGACGAGACGGCCGGTCGGTAGCCGGTCTCTGACCGGGTGCTGTGGCGAACACCGAACTGCTGACCACGTTCGTGCGGTTCTTCGCCTCGGCATCCGGTACCGCGCTGCCGTCGCACCTGCACACCGGATGCGACACAACGCGCCACCCGCAGTCTGATCGATCTGCGGTCGCCGGACCACCCGGCCCGGCGGCTGCCGATCCCACCCGACCTGGTGTCAAGCACCCGGATCACCCTCACCATCGACCCGATCTGCTCCGCCCTGGGCGCGCCGTTGTATCTCCGGTCGATAATCGACGACATGGACGGGGTGGCCGCACCGATCACGCCGCTCGGCAAGCCGCACGACGCGTGGGCCCGGGAGCGGGGCTTGCCGTACGGGTTGGATCACCATGACCACCCCTAGCGCCGCGCCGTCACCCGGCGCCCCGGACCATCGGCGGTCCGCGGCGCCGCCCGACGGAGCCAGGCCGACGAACCGTGCCGATCGGGCAACCGGGCGGGTGGCCGCGCTGGTCGTCCTGCTGCTGCTGGCCGCCGCGGCGCTGCGCGGATACCTGCCGGCCGGCCGGCCGCCGGACCGGGAGGAGACCGGCGGCAACAGCGCCTTGGCGCTGCTCCTGCTGGTCATATTGCTCTGCGTCACCCTGGGAATTCTGGCGATCGCGATCATCATGCGGATGCGGGATCGCCGCGCGGTGCCCAGCAGCTTCGGTGCGCTGCCCGCCCTGCCGAAAGACCGCGGCGGGCGGGCCGGCTGGCGGGTGCTGCTGATCACGCTCGGCGTCATCGCCGGCTGGGTGCTGGCGGTGCTGCTGCTGCGGCACCTGTTCGCCGGTCACCCGCTCGGCTGGGCGCCGCCCGGCGAGTTCGGCGGCCGATCCGCCGGCCCTGCCGGCCCCGACATCCCGGTCCCGCCGGGCGCTGCCCGGCCACCCGGCCGGCCGGCGCCGCACTCGGACGTAATCTTCCGCTACGTCGCGGCGATCGGCGCCCTCACGCTGATCGTGATCGCCGCGGCCGTCGTTGCCGGCCAGGCCAGCAGACGCCCCGGTGCGTCGCCGGTCGCCGAGCGCCGCGGCCGGCACCCGGCGACCCATGCCCGGCCCGGGCCGGCGCCGCTGGCCCGGGCGGCGGAGCGCGGGTTGGCCGAGATCGCCGATCCGGCCTGCGACCCGCGGGCGGCCATCATCGGCTGCTACGCCGCCATGGAGCGGGAGCTCGCCCATCTGCCGGGAGCCGTGCCGCAAGACTGCGACACCCCGACCGAGGTGCTGGCCCGGGCGGTCGACCACCGGGTGCTGCCGCCGGAAAACGCCCGGCAGTTGGTGAACCTGTTCGCCGAGGCGCGGTTCAGTTCGCACCGGATGACCGAGCTGCACCGCGCGGATGCGATCCGGGTGCTGCGCCTGGTGCTCGACGAGCTGCAGGGAACGCCGTGAAGGCGTGGGCGGCGCTGGGTGTCTCGCTGATGGTGGGCGTCGAAGTGCTGGCGCTGCTGACCCACCAGCGACAGATCATCCCGGCCGCGTCGGGTGCCGCGGTGGCGGCCCTGCTGTTCGGCGTGCGCCGGGTGATGGCCGGCGCCGCATCGGCCGGCGACGACGCCGGCCCGGAGCACCGGACGGACCTGTTGCGCCGCTGGCTGTCCAGCACCGAGACGCTCGTCTACTGGTCGGAGCGGACCCGGGCGGACTGGGACCGGCACTGGCGCCCGATCCTCGGCCGCAAATTCGAGGTCACCACCGGCCAGCGGCGGACCAAGGACCGCGCCGCGTTCGACGCCACCGGCCGGATGCTGTTCGGCCCCGAGCTGTGGGCGTGGGTCGACCCGGAGAACGTCACCCGCACCGAGGGAGGTGATCCCGGCCCCGGCCGGGATACGCTGGCCGAGATCCTGCAGCGACTGGAGCAACCATGAGCCTGGGTTCACCCGCGGAGACCACCACCGCGCACAGCACCACGGTCCTCGACGAGATCGAGAAGGTCGTGGTGGGCAAGCGCGCAGCCCTCGAACTCATCCTCACCACCGTACTGGCCCGCGGCCACGTACTGATCGAAGATCTGCCCGGGCTGGGCAAGACGCTGATCGCCCGATCGTTCGCGGCCGCGCTCGGCCTGGACTTCACCCGGGTGCAGTTCACCCCGGATCTGCTCCCCGCCGACCTGCTCGGCTCGACCATCTACGACATGCAGTCGGGACAATTCGAGTTCCGTCGCGGCCCGATCTTCACCAATCTGCTGCTGGCCGACGAGATCAACCGGACACCGCCGAAAACCCAGGCGGCCCTGTTGGAGGCGATGGCCGAGAACCAGGTGAGCATCGACGGCCAGACCCATCGGCTGCCGGCGCCGTTCATCGTGCTGGCGACCGACAACCCGATCGAGTACGAGGGCACCTATCCGTTGCCGGAGGCGCAGCTGGACCGCTTCGCGATCCGGCTGGAGCTCGGCTACCTCACCGACGGCGACGAAAGCGTCATGCTGCGCCGGCGACTGGACCGGGGCTCGGTCGAGCCGGCCGTGGACCGGATCGTGGATGCCGACGGCCTGATCGCCATGCGCGAATCGGTCGAACAGGTCAGCGTGCACGACGACGTGCTGCGCTATGTGGTGTCGCTGGCCGCTGCGACCCGACACCACCCCCAGGTCGCGGTCGGCGCCAGTCCGCGCGCCGAGCTCGACCTGGTCCAGCTGTCCCGGGCGCGGGCACTGCTGCGCGGGCGCGACTACGTCATCCCCGAGGACGTCAAGGCGCTGGCCATCCCCGCGGTGGCGCATCGGATCACCCTGCGGCCGGAGATGTGGGTGCGGCAGATCCGGGGCGCCGACGTGGTGGCCGAGCTGCTGCGCCGGCTGCCGGTGCCGCGGACGTCGGCGTCCGGACCGGCCGCCGGGGACGCCGAGCCGCGATGACCGAGACCTCGGCGGTCCGGGACACCGACGTCGAGCTGCGCTGGCGGCCCGCGCCGCTGGCCCTGACCCTGGCCAGCTGTGCCGGGGTGACGCTGGCCGTCGCGGTGATCGGGTCGCGCTGGCAGCTGATCGCGTTCGTCGCTCCGCTGCTGGGGGTGCTGGCCTCGATCACCTGGCAGCCGGCGGTCCCCGCCCTTCGGGTGCACGCACAGCCCGCGTCGCAGCGCTGCTTCGAGACCGAGGAGAGCCGGCTGAGCATCTGGGCGACCGCCGAGCCGGCCCGGACGCCGGTGCAGCTCACCGTCGCGGCCGACCCGGCGATGACACTGACCGTCGCGGCCGCCGACGCCGCTGATCCGGCCACCGCCGGCCGGCCGGGCGGGCCCCGGAGCGCGGTGACCGGCGTCGCCGAGCGGTGGGGCCGCTACCCGGTTCGCGTCACCGTCGACGTGCTGGGCCGCGGTGGTCTGCTGGCCGGCACGGCAACCGTCGCCGCGGCCGAGGTCACCGTCTTCCCGCTGACCCCGCCGCAGGCGACCGAGCTGCCCCCGGCGC
>NZ_JBYCLB010000297.1:0-2936 GCF_057473705.1 Mycobacterium sp. TH-M15
GACGCGGAGATCCTAGCCGCGGTGAAACGCCGCACCGAGGTGTCCCAGGTGATCGGTAAGGTGCGGATGGCCTCCGGCGGCACCCGACTGGTGCACAGCCGGGAGATGAAGGTCATCGAGCGCTACCGCGACCTGGGCGCCGACGGCAAGGACCTGGCGATGCTGCTGCTGCGGATGGGCCGAGGCCGGCTCGGCCACTGACCGCTCACCCGACCGCTTATAGTCGACGGTGTGATGAAGCGGGTGTTGGTCGCCGGCGGCACCGGGACGGTGGGCCGGGTGGTGGTGCAGCGTCTGCTTGAGGCCGGTGCCGAGGTGCGGGTGCTCAGCCGCGGCCGGTGCGCACCGGACGCCCCGGGCGGCGCGCAGTATGTGGTCGGTGACGTGCGCAGCGGTGCCGGCCTGGCCGATGCGGTGCGCGACGTGGACACCGTGGTGGCGTGTGTCGACCCGCTGGACCGGCTGGCCGAAGCCGTCGCCGGGGTAACGGCGAGACCGCACCTGGTCTACATCTCGATCGTCGGCGTCGACCGGGTGCCGTTCGGCTACTACCAACGCAAGCTCGCCGACGAACAGCTGCTCGCCGCCTCCGGGCTGCCGTGGACGGTGTTGCGCGCCACCCAGTTCCACGACCTTATCGTCGCCGGGCTGCGGACGCTGTCGACGTCGCCGGTGCTGCTGCTGCCGGCCGGCTGGAGCTTCCAGCCGATCGACGTGCGCGACGTGGGCGCCCGGCTGGCCGAGCTGGCGCTCGGTTCGCCTGCCGGCCGGGTGCCGGACATGGGCGGCCCACAGGTGCTGACGGTCAAGGAGCTGGCCCGACGCTACCTGGCCACGACCGGAAAGCACCGGCTGATCGCCTCGGTGCCGCTGCCCGGCCGGGTCGCGCACGCCTACCGCGACGGCGGCCACCTGACCCCGGACCAGGCGGTCGGCACCATCACCTTCGACCAGTACCTCGGCGAACTGGCGGAGTCCGGGAGGCAGCCGTACGCCGACAAGATGCGCGCCGCGCTGCGACTGCCCAGGCGGCGGGGTTGTGACGACCGGTTTAGGGTCGAGCCATGAGCCCGGTCCAACAGATCCCCGACATCTCCGGCACACCCGCCTGGAAGGCCCTCGCCAGCCACCACGGCCAAGTCGGCGCGACGCACCTGCGCCAGTTCTTCGCCGACGACCCGGACCGCGGACGCAAATTCACCGTCACCGTCGGTGACCTCTACATCGACTACAGCAAGCACCGGATCACCGATGAGACGATAAAGCTGCTGCTCGACCTGGCCCGCACGGCCGCCCTGGAGCAGCGCCGCGACGACATGTTCGCCGGGGTGCACATCAACACCTCGGAGAACCGGGCGGTGCTGCACACCGCGCTGCGACTGCCGCGCGACGCGACGCTGGTGGTCGACGGCCAGAACGTGGTCGCCGACGTGCACGCGGTGCTCGACGCGATGGGCGATTTCACCGACCGGCTGCGCAGCGGGCAGTGGACCGGCGCCACCGGCAAGCGAATCAGCACGGTGGTCAACATCGGCATCGGCGGCTCCGACCTGGGTCCGGTGATGGTCTATGGGGCGCTGCGGCACTACGCCGACGCCGGCATCTCGGCGCGGTTCGTCTCCAACGTCGACCCCGCCGACCTGGTGGCCACCCTGGCCGACCTGGACCCGGCCACAACGCTTTTCATCGTCGCGTCCAAGACGTTCTCCACCCTGGAGACGCTGACCAACGCCACCGCGGCGCGGCGCTGGCTGACCGACGCCCTCGGCGACGACGCGGTCGCCAAGCACTTCGTCGCGGTCTCCACCAACGCCCAGCGGGTGGCCGAGTTCGGCATCGACACCGCCAACATGTTCGGCTTCTGGGACTGGGTGGGCGGACGGTACTCGGTGGACTCGGCGATCGGGCTGAGCCTGATGACCGCGATCGGCCGGGACCGGTTCGCCGAGTTCCTCTCCGGATTCCACGCCGTCGACGAGCATTTCCGGACCGCACCGCTGGAGGCCAACGCGCCGGTGCTGCTCGGGTTGATCGGGCTGTGGTACTCGAGCTTCTTCGGCGCGCAGTCCCGGGCGGTGTTGCCCTACGCCAACGACCTGGCCCGGTTCGCCGCCTACCTGCAGCAGCTGACCATGGAGTCCAACGGCAAGTCCACCCGCGCCGACGGCACCCCGGTAACCACCGATACCGGCGAGATCTTTTGGGGCGAGCCAGGAACCAACGGCCAGCACGCGTTCTACCAGCTGCTGCACCAGGGCACCCGGCTGGTGCCGGCCGACTTCATCGGCTTCGCCCAGCCGGTCGACGACCTGCCCACCGCCGACGGCGCCGGCTCCATGCACGACCTGCTGATGAGCAACTTCTTCGCCCAGACCCAGGTGCTGGCGTTCGGCAAGACCGCCGAGGAGATCGCCGCCGAGGGCACCCCGGCCGCGGTGGTGCCGCACACGGTGATGCCGGGCAACCGGCCCAGCACCTCGATCCTGGCGGAGCGGCTCACCCCGTCGGTGCTCGGCCAGCTGATCGCGCTCTACGAGCACCAGGTGTTCACCGAGGGGGTGGTGTGGGGCATCGACTCGTTCGACCAGTGGGGGGTGGAGCTGGGCAAGACCCAGGCCAAGGCGCTGCTGCCGGTGATCACCGCGGCCGGCTCGCCGCAGCCGCAGTCGGACAGCTCAACCGACGCGCTGGTGCGCCACTACCGCGCCCGGCGCGGCCGGGCCGACTGAGCGGGCGCAGCCCGCGAAAGACGGGCCCGGCCCACCAACACAGCCGGGCCGACTGAGCGGGCGCAGCCCGCGAAAGACGGGCCCGGCCCGGAGAGAGGAACTACTTCAGCAGCCGGGACATCCGCCGGTGGGCCAGCACCCCCCCCCCCGGGTGACAGGGCGGACAAAAAAGAAACGACCGCGCGGCGAACGACACCACGCGGACGG
>NZ_JBYCLB010000298.1:0-2410 GCF_057473705.1 Mycobacterium sp. TH-M15
CCCTGCTCGACGGCATCGGTGGGCCCCACCCTGCTGGTCACCAGGCCCCAGTGCAGGTTGGTCCCGGCCAGCAGCGCCACGTAGGTCTTCGACTTGCCGCCGTCGGCGGCGGCCTGGGCCAGCCGGGTTCCGGCGTAGTCGATCGGCTGGCCGTCTTCGCCGAGAATCTCACCGGAGACGAACGCCCAGCCCGGCGCCGCCCGCATCCGCCGCACCGCGATGCCGGCCGGCACACCGAGCTGGCGGGCGAGATCCTTGACGGCCGACGCCACGATCGTCTCGCCTTCCGCCGAGGACGGATCGACCGCGTGGACATCCGGGTCCGCCGATGCCAGCGGTGCGGCCAAACCGGTCAGCAGCACCGCCGCCCACAAGCGCAAACGCATACCGGCAGGATATCCGGTCAGAACGGCTGCCCGTAGATGCTGCTCACCCAGATGTGGGCCAGCGTATCGATCACCCGATCATGTGCCACCGCCGGCTGCTCCCCGGCCAGCGTGGCCATCATCGTCCGCTCGTTCATCTGGTTCAGGGAGGTGGCCAGGTCCAGCGCCGGGATGGTGTCCGGGGCGGCGCCCCGGTCGCGTTCGGCGGTGATCAGCGCGGCGGTCTGTCCGATCCACTTCTGCATGTAACCATGCCACATGGCCCGGAACTCCGGGCTGGTCGCCACCGCGTCGGTGCCGGCGCGGGCGATCGCCCGGTGGGAGCCGAACGCGGTGAAGAAGGCCTTGATCCCGCTGCGCCACATCCGGCGGGGGTTTTCGGGGATCCGCTGCACCGCCCCGTCGTAGGCCGAGTCGGCCCGCGCGATCATCGGCTCCAGCAGCGCCAGCAGCAGCGCATCCTTGGACTTGAAGTAGAAGTAGAACGTCGGCCGGGAGATGCCGGCGCCGCGGGCCAGGTCGTCGACCGAGATGTCGGCCAGCGGACGCTGCCCCAGCAGCCGTTCGGCGGTGGCCAGGATGGCGTGCTCGCGATCGTCACCGGACGGCCGCGCGGAGCGCCGGCTGTGGCTGCGGGTGGTGCCGGGGCTGGTCACCCAGGATACTTTACACGACGTCGAGTTTATCAACACAGTGTTGACGTACTCGACATGTCGTTGATAGCATGGCGGCATGACCGAACACCTCGACGTCGTCATCGTCGGCGCCGGCATCTCCGGCATCAGCGCGGCCTGGCATCTGCAGCAGCGTTGCGGCGCCAAGAGCTACGCGATCCTGGAACGCCGGGCCAACCTGGGCGGCACCTGGGATCTGTTCCGCTACCCGGGGATCCGGTCGGACTCGGACATGTTCACCCTGGGCTTCCGGTTCAAGCCGTGGACGTCGGAGAAGGCGATCGCCGACGGACCGTCGATCATGGCCTACCTGCGTGAGACCGTGACCGAGTCCGGCATCGACTCGCACATCCGCTACAACCAGAAGGTGGTGGCCGCCGACTGGTCGGACGCCGACAACGTCTGGCGGGTGACCGTCGAGACCGGCGCCGAGCGGACGGAGCTCACCTGCTCGTTCCTCTTCGCCTGCAGTGGGTACTACAACTACGACGAGGGCTACGCGCCGGAGTTCCCCGGCTCGGCCGACTTCGCCGGCACCATCGTGCACCCGCAGCACTGGCCGGACGAGCTCGACTATGCGGGAAAGAAGATCGTCATCATCGGCAGCGGCGCCACCGCGGTCACGCTGGTCCCGGCGCTGGCCAACTCCGGTGCCGATCACGTCACCATGCTGCAGCGGTCGCCGACCTACATCGGCATGCTGCCCGCAGTCGACCCGTTCACGGTCCGGGTGAACAAGCTGCTTCCGATCAAGCCCGCCTACGTGGTCAACCGGTGGAAGGCCATCTTGTTCCAGTCCTTCCAGTACCAGCTGGCCCGGCGTTTCCCGAAGTTCATGCGCAAGACGCTGATGACGCTGGCGCAGCGGAAGCTGCCCAAGGACTACGACGTGGCCAAGCACTTCGGCCCGCACTACAACCCGTGGGACGAGCGGCTCTGCCTGGCGCCGGACGGGGATCTGTTCCGCACCATCCGGGAGGGCAAGGCCGACGTCGTCACCGACACCATCGAGACGTTCACCAAGACCGGAATCCGGCTCACCTCCGGCGAGGAGCTGGCGGCCGACGTCATCATCACCGCCACCGGGCTGAATCTGCAGCTGTTCGGCGGCGCGGCGATCCGCCGCAACGGCGCTGCGGTGGACCTGCACGACACGATGGCCTACAAGGGCATGATGCTGACCGGCCTGCCGAACATGGCGTTCACCGTCGGCTACACCAATGCGTCCTGGACCCTGAAGGCCGATCTGGTGTCGGAGTTCGTCTGCCGGGTGCTCACCTACATGGACGCGCACGGCTTCGACACCGTGGTGCCCGGCCAGCCGGGCGACGACATCGAGGAGCGGCCGCT
>NZ_JBYCLB010000299.1:0-2635 GCF_057473705.1 Mycobacterium sp. TH-M15
GTTGGAGGCCGAGCACCAGGCGATCGTCGCCGACGTGTACGCCGCCGGTGACTTCTGGGGCGGGTCGGGTTCGGTGGCCTGCCAGGAGTTCGTCACCCAGCTCGGGCGGAACTTCCAGGTGATCTACGAGCAGGCCAACGCCCACGGTCAGAAGGTGCAGAGCGCCGGCAACAACATGGCCGGCACCGACGCGGCGGTCGGCTCCAGCTGGGCCTGACCGGCCAATAACCGCAGCACGGCGGCACACCGGGTGATCCGGTGTGCCGCCGTTTTTTCGTCGGTCATCGACAGGCCCGTCAAGGCCGCGTCAAGGTTCGGTCGCGAGCCGTTAAGAGGCCGTAAGGACGCGACCTAACCGACATCCACCGGGGCACGGTGGATCTCGTGCATCCGGTGACCCGGGTGCACGGGGCCGACCACCGGTCGGCGTGCTCGGTTAGGAGATGCCATGTCGTTCGTGACCACACAGCCCGAGGAGTTGGCGGCAGCCGCCGCCGACCTCGGCGCCATCGGATCGGCGATGGCCGCCCAGAACGCCGCCGCCGCCGCCCCCACCACCGGGGTGATGCCGGCGGCCGCCGACGAGGTCTCCGCACTCCAGGCGACCCAGTTCTCCGCCTACGGCACGCTCTACCAGCAGGTCAGCGCGGAGGCCGCGGCGATCCACGAGTTGCTCGTCCACACCCTGCGGGTCAGCGCCGACTCGTACGGCACCACCGAAGCCGCCAACTCCGCCGCCAACTCGTCGTCGGGCCTGACCGGGCTGCTGGGTTCGACCGGCCCGTTGGGCGCGTCGAGCAACATCGCCAACGTCGGCAACGTCGGCATGGGCAACATCGCCTCCGCGGCATCAGACCTACTCGGGATGGCCAGCGGCGGTCTGCTCTCCAACACCGTCGCCGAACCCGGGCTCGACGCGGCGGCCGCTCTCACCCGAGCCGTGCCGACAGAAGGGACGAGTCCGACGCTGTTGGTCAGCACGACCGCGGTCCCGGGGGCTTCGGCTGCCCTTCCGGTCACGACGGGTGCGAGCCCGGCAGCTGCCGTCAGCGAGGCACCCGCCGGATGGACCGCGGCCACCCCGGTATCCGACACCGCCGTGGCATCGGCCGGCGGCGCAGCTGCCCCGCACGGCGCATCGACCGCGGCGGTACCTGCCGGGATGCCGTCGGCGGCATCGGTCGGGCGCGCGGCATCCGGCTTCGGAAAACCACGGTACGGCGTGAAGCCGACCGTCATGCCCAAGCCGACAGTGACATAGCGCTCGACACCGAATCTGCCGCCGGTCGGATCGGCGGCCAAATCGACGACCACGAAAAGGATTCGCGACATGGACTTTGCAGCACTGCCCCCGGAGATCAACTCCGCGCGCATGTACATCGGCCCCGGTTCGGCACCGATGATGACTTCGGCGTCCGCATGGAATGCGTTGGACGCCGAGTTGACCACCAGCACAGCCTCCTGCGAGTCGGTGATCGCCATGCTCACCGGCGAGGTATGGCACGGGTCCGCGGCGGCCGCCATGGCCGCTGCCACCCGGCCTTACCTGGCGTGGCTCAACAGCACCGCCGTCGCCGCCCGGCAGGCGGCCGCGCAGGCCACCGCATCGGCTGCCGCCTTCGAGGCCGCGCACGCGATGACGGTGCCACCCACGGTGATCGCCGCCAACCGGTCTCAGCTGGCCGCGCTGGTCGCCACCAACTTCCTCGGCCAGAACAACGCCGCCATCGCGGCGACCGAGGCGCTCTACGCCGAGATGTGGGTGCAGGACGCGGTTGCCATGTACACCTACGCGGCCACCAGCGCGGCCGCCGCGGTGCTGCAGCCGCTGAGCTCGCCGAAACCGACCACCAACCCGGGAGGGCTGGCCGGTCAGGCCGCGGCGGCCACCCAGGCCACCGGATCGGCGGCCGGTCAGTCCGGGTTGTCGCAGCTGCTATCGGGTCTGCCGGGCGTGACGCAGAGCCTGAGCAACCCGCTGGACGGGCTGAACAACTTCCTCGGCATTCCGTTGGTCCAGAACAGCGTCAACGGGTCGATCAACACCGCGGCGTGGGTCGGCATGAACGCCGTCCCGACCCTGGTCTCCCTGGCCCACAGCATCGGGGCCAGTGGCCCGGGAGCGCTCAGCCAAACCATCGGTTCGGCCGGCCTGGCGAACGCCGCGCTGGTGGGCACCGCGAGCCCGGCCGTCATGGTGAGTGCGAGCGGGGCACCGGCGCTGGCCGGCGTCGGCCAGGCGGCCCGTATCGGTGGCCTCTCGGTCCCGGCCAACTGGGCCACGGCCGCGCCGGCAACCACCGGCGGCACCGCCGCGCTCCCGGCCGCCGGCTGGACGGCGGCCGCGGACGAAGGCATGTCGATGGAAGCCGTCCCGGCCGGCATGCCGACCGGACCGGCCACCGGACGCAGTGGGTTCGGGTTCGGCACCCCCCGCTACGGATTCAAACCGACCGTGATGCCACGCCCGTTGGTCGGATAGCTCGTCGGTAACACCCACAACGATCAGATAAGGAGACAGTTATGCCTTCACGTTTTATGACCGACCCGGATGCGATGCGGGCGATGGCGGGCCGGTTCGACGTGCACGCCCAGACCGTCGAGGACGAGGCCCGGCGGATGATGGCGTCGTCGG
>NZ_JBYCLB010000300.1:0-4350 GCF_057473705.1 Mycobacterium sp. TH-M15
ACGATCGTCGTCAACGAGGGCCGCGAGCTGGCGGTGGACCTGGAGATCGCCGCGGGGCGGGCCAACAGGGTGCGGCTGAACCGGGCACCGGTCCGCAGCCCCCGGGAGGTGGTGGGCGTGCTGCGGGCGGTGCTGTTCGCGCCCGAGGATCTCACCCTGGTCCGCGGCGATCCCGGCGATCGCCGTCGGTATCTGGACGAGCTGGCCAGCGTGCGGCGCCCGCGGATCGCCCTGGTGCGTGCCGACTACGACAAGGCGCTACGGCAGCGCACGGCGCTGCTCAAAAGTGCCGGGTCGCGGCGTGGGGACCGGGGCGTCGGCGACACCCTCGACGTCTGGGATGCGCAGCTGGCCGAGCACGGCGCCGAGCTGATGGCGGCCCGGACCGAACTGGTGAACCAGCTGGCGCCCGAGGTGGAGAAGGCCTACCAACTGCTGGCGCCGGGGAGCCGCCCGGCCGGCATCATCTACCGGCCGAGTCTGGCCGTCGAACCGGGCATCGACGCGGCCGGGCTGGCGACCGCGTTGGCCGCCGCCTTGCTGCATCGCCGGCCGGCCGAGTTGGAGCGCGGGATGTGCCTGGTCGGACCGCATCGCGACGAGCTGGAGCTGCGGCTCGGCGATCGTCCGGTGAAAGGCTTTGCCAGCCATGGCGAGTCGTGGTCGATGGCGTTGGCGCTGAGACTGGCCGGCTATCAGCTGCTGCGCAGCGAAGGCGCCGAACCGGTGTTGCTGCTCGACGACGTCTTCGCCGAACTGGACGCCGCCCGGCGGCGCGCGCTCACCGAGGTGGCGGCGGCGGCCGAGCAGGTGTTGGTCACCGCGGCGGTGCCAGAGGACGTCCCGGACGCCTGGCAGGCTGAACGGATGACGATCACCGTCGACGACCGTGACGACGGGCGGGTATCGGAGGTGCTGGGGTGAGTGAGCAGACGGGTCCCGGAGCCGACGACGGCTCGGCTCTGCCCGGTCCACCTGCCGGGCCGAGCGCCGAGGATCTGGTCCGGCGCGTTCTGGAGGAGGCCCGGGGTGTCGCCCGAGCGCAGGGCAAGGACGTGGGACGGGGTCGGCGCGCGCCGATCCGGCGGGCCGGGACGCCCGGCCGGCGGCGCAGCTGGTCGGGCCCGGGCCCGGATTCCCGTGACCCGAAGCCGCTGAACGCCGCCGCCCGGGACCTCGCCCGGTCCCGGGGCTGGTCGCCGCGGATCGCGGAAGGGGCCGTCTTGGGTCAGTGGGCGACGGTGGTCGGACCGGACATCGCCGACCACGCCACCCCCACCCGCCTCGTCGACGGCGTGCTCAGCGTGTCGGCCGAGTCCACCGCGTGGGCTACCCAGCTGCGCATGGTGCAGGCCCAGTTGATCGCGCGGATCGCCGCGGCCGTCGGCGACGGCGTCGTCACCGCGGTGCGGATCACCGGTCCGACGGCCCCGTCGTGGCGGAAAGGGCCTCGCCACGTCGCCGGCCGGGGGCCGCGCGACACCTACGGTTGAGCGGTCGGCCGGGCTGCTCTGACAACCGCCACAACGCGTCGAACCGCTCGGGTCAGCGGCGGGACACCACTCGGCACGTGATACAGGCGTGACGGGGCAACCAGATGGGCGGAAACGCCCCGAGAAAATCGGCGCCCTCGGCAGTCCACGGTAGACTGACGCCGAACCTGCAGCGGGAACCCGACCGTCCGCATGCGACCCCGAGGAGAACTTTTCGACCGTGGCTGCCCAGAAGAAGAGCGCGCAACCCGCCTACGACGCCCAGGCCATCACGATTCTCGAGGGGCTCGAGGCTGTCCGCAAGCGGCCCGGCATGTACATCGGTTCCACCGGCGAACGGGGTCTACACCACCTGATCTGGGAGGTTGTCGACAACGCAGTCGACGAGGCGATGGCCGGCTACGCCACCGCCGTGGACGTCACGTTGCTCACCGACGGCGCGGTGGAGGTGCGCGACAACGGCCGCGGGATCCCGGTCGGCATGCACGAGTCGGGTATCCCAGCCGTGGACGTGGTGATGACCCAGTTGCACGCCGGTGGCAAGTTCGGCGGTGAGGGCGGCGCCTACGCGGTCTCCGGCGGGCTGCATGGGGTGGGCGTCTCGGTGGTGAACGCCTTGTCCACCCGGCTGGAGGTGGACATCTGCCGTAACGGCCATGAATGGTCCCAGTTCTACGACCACTCGGTGCCCGGCACCCTCAAGCAGGGCGCACAGACGAAGAAGACCGGCACCACGGTCCGGTTCTGGGCAGACCCGGAGGTCTTCGAGACCACCGAGTACAACTTCGAGACGGTCGCCCGCCGGCTGCAGGAGATGGCGTTCCTGAACAAAGGACTGACCATCACCCTCACCGACGAACGGGTGAGCACCGCGGAGATCGTCGACGAGGTGGTCAGCGACGTCGCCGAGGCGCCGAAGTCCGCCGAGGCGAAGGCCGCCGAGACCGCGGGACCCAAGAAGGTCAAGCACCGGATCTTCCACTACCCGGGCGGACTCGTCGACTACGTCAAGCACATCAACAGCACCAGCACCAAGAGCCCGATCCACACCAGCATCGTCGACTTCTCCGGCAAGGGCGAAGGCCACGAGGTCGAGGTCGCGCTGCAGTGGAATGCCAGCTACGCCGAATCGGTGCACACCTTCGCCAACACCATCAACACCGTCGAGGGCGGTACCCACGAAGAGGGCTTCCGGGCGGCGTTGACCAGCGTGGTCAACAAGTACGCCAAGGACAAGAAGCTGCTCAAGGAGAAAGACCCCAACCTCACCGGCGATGACATCCGAGAGGGTCTGGCCGCGGTCATCTCCGTCAAGGTGCACGAGCCGCAGTTCGAGGGCCAGACCAAGACGAAACTCGGCAACACCGAGGTGAAGTCGTTCGTTCAGAAGGTCTGCAACGAACAGCTCAGCCACTGGTTCGAGGCCAACCCGGCCGAAGCCAAGACGGTGGTGAACAAAGCGGTCTCCACCGCGCAGGCGCGACTCGCCGCGCGCAAGGCGCGAGATCTGGTGCGCCGAAAGAGCGCCACCGACCTCGGCGGACTGCCGGGCAAGCTGGCCGATTGCCGGTCCGGTGATCCGAAACGCTCGGAACTGTATGTGGTGGAAGGTGATTCAGCCGGCGGGTCGGCGAAGAGCGGCCGCAACTCGGAATTCCAGGCCATCCTGCCGCTGCGCGGCAAGATCATCAACGTCGAGAAGTCGCGGATCGACCGGGTGCTGAAGAACGCCGAGGTGCAGGCGATCATCACCGCCTTGGGCACCGGCATCCACGACGAATTCGACATCGCCAAGCTGCGCTACCACAAGATCGTGTTGATGGCCGACGCCGACGTGGACGGGCAGCACATCTCCACGTTGCTGCTGACCCTGCTGTTCCGGTTCATGCGGCCGCTGGTCGAGCACGGCCACGTCTACCTGGCGCAGCCGCCGCTGTACAAACTCAAGTGGCAGCGCGGCGCCGAACCCGACTTCGCCTACTCCGACCGGGAACGCGACGGCCTGCTGGCAGCCGGGAAGAAGGCCGGCAAGAAGATCAACATGGACGACGGCATCCAGCGCTACAAGGGGTTGGGCGAGATGGACGCCAAGGAGCTGTGGGAGACCACGATGGACCCCGAGGTGCGGGTGCTGCGCCAGGTCACCCTGGACGACGCGGCCGCCGCCGACGAGCTGTTCTCGATCCTGATGGGCGACGACGTCGAGGCGCGGCGCAGTTTCATCACCCGCAACGCCCGAGACGTGCGGTTCCTGGATGTCTAGCGACGCCTGACCCGTCGACGCACAACTACACGAGGACTCGATGACCGACACCACCCTGCCCCCCGGGGACGACTCCACCGACCGGGTCCAACCGGTCGACATCCAGCAGGAGATGCAGCGCAGCTACATCGATTACGCGATGAGCGTGATCGTCGGCCGTGCCCTGCCCGAGGTCCGCGACGGCCTCAAGCCAGTGCACCGCCGGGTGCTGTACGCGATGTTCGACTCCGGCTTCCGGCCGGATCGTAGCCACGCCAAGTCGGCCCGGTCGGTCGCCGAGACGATGGGCAACTACCACCCGCACGGCGACGCCTCCATCTACGACACCCTGGTACGGATGGCCCAGCCGTGGTCGCTGCGCTACCCGCTGGTCGACGGCCAGGGCAACGTCGGCTCGCCGGGCAACGATCCGGCGGCGGCGATGCGGTACACCGAAGCCCGGCTGACCCCGCTCGCCATGGAGATGCTTCGCGAAATCGACGAAGAGACAGTTGATTTCGCGCCGAACTATGACGGCCGGGTGCAGGAGCCAACGGTGCTGCCCAGCAGGTTCCCGAACCTGCTGGCCAACGGCTCCGGCGGGATCGCGGTCGG
>NZ_JBYCLB010000301.1:0-1983 GCF_057473705.1 Mycobacterium sp. TH-M15
ATCCCGGACGCCCGGTCGTCGTGCACGTCGATCTCCGGGTGGGCCACCCGGTGTTCGGTGATGACGGCCGCCGTCATCGCCGAACGCAGGTACCCCACCAGGGCGGCACGGCCGGTGAACCGCAACGGTTTCCCGTCCATCGAGGATCCGTAGTCGCCGACGACGTCGTCGGTGAGGGTCGCGGCGAAGTCGTCCCAATGCCGGGTGTCCAGCGCGCGCAGATACCGGTACTTGACCTGCTTGATCGCTTCGATGTCGATGACGTCGTCGACGCTCCTCGGGCGGCTCATGACGCCATTGCAACACACCGGCCGCCTCCCGATCGAGGTGCGATGAACCGGCTAAAATTCCGGGTCGGCGGTGTGTCCGGCGGGGGGGACTGGCGCACTCGGCCTTCCTGGCGGCGGCCCCCGCCCGTGAGCGATACGTGGGTGACATACATGCGCGAGCCTTTGGGATTGTCCATCGGGACCACCAACTTCGTCGCGCTGCGCGCCGGAGAACCACCGATGGTGCGTCGGTCGCAGCTGACCCTGTTCCCCAACCGGCCGCCGGAGATCGGAACCCCCGCCGAGCGCCACGACGCCGAGGAAACCGGGCTGGCGATCACCGGTTTCGTCGATCGGGTCGGCGAACGGGAGCCGGTGGTGGCCGCCGACGGATCGACACATCTGCCCGATCTGCTGGTGGTCGACGCCATCGACGCGATGATCAGCGCCGCCGGCCAGCGGGTCTCCGCCCTGGCGATCGCCGCCCCCGCCTACTGGCCGCCGCCGGTCTGGCAGGCATTGCAGGAGGCGTTGCTGGCCGACACCGACCGGCCGACCGGCGGCGCCGCGCCGTATCTGGTCTCCGACGCGGTCGCCGCGCTCACCGCGCTGGACGCCGATCGGGGCGTGCCCTCCGACGGGGTGGTGGCGCTGCTCGACTTCGGTGGCGGCGGAACCAACATCACCTTGGCCGACGCCGGATTCGGCTTTCAGCCGGTCGACGAGACGCTGCGCTACCACGGGTTCTCCGGAAACGCCGTCGACCAGGCGCTGCTGGCCCACGTGTTGGCCAACACCGGTCTGGGCGGGGTCGCGGAGGGGACCGCGAGCATCGGCGGGGTGACCCGGCTCGTCGACCAGTGCCGGCTGGCCAAGGAGCGGCTCTCCGAGCAGGACGCGATCGAGCTGGTCGTCGATCTGCCCGGGGAGCGGGCCGACATCACGGTGACCCGCGGCGAACTCGAGCAGCTGATCCGTGAGCCGCTCGACGGCGTCGTCGCGGCGCTCGCCGAGCTGCTGCGCCGCCACCAGATGAGCGACGGCGATCTCGCCGCGGTGGTCAGCGTCGGTGGCCTGGCGGCGATGCCGCTGATCGCCGAGCGGCTCTCCGACCGGTGCCGAGCGCCGGTGATCACCGCACCGCAGCCGACCGCCGCGGCCGCGACCGGTGCGGCGCTGTGGGCGGCTCGGCAGGGCGACGGCGCCGCGGACCTGGCGGCGACGGCGCTGGCCGGCGCCGCGGTCGGCAGCTCGGTGGTGATGGCTCCGACGGTGGGCGCCGCGGTCGGCACGTCGGCAGCTGATGGCTTGGCCTGGTCTCAGGAGGGAGACCGGCTCGACGACGTGGCGCCGTTCGTCGAGGACCGCGGCCCGTCCAGCCCCGGCACCGGACGGCGGCCGTCGGCCGCGCCGCCTCCGCCGGTGGAGATAGGCCGCCCGGCGCATCGGCTGCCCCGGTTCGTGGTCGCCCTGGGGCTGCTGGCGGCGCTCATCGCCGTCGTCGGGCTGATCCACGCCGTCACCAAGACCCCCCGCACCGAGCCGGCGGTCCCGCCGCCTGCCACCAGCACCGCTCCGGTCAACACGTCGGAACCGCCGTCGACGACCGCTCCGAGCCCCAGCCGCCCGGCCCCCACCCCCAGCAGCCTGGCCCCGCCTCCACCGGAGGCCAGCACCGAGCCTACGCAGACCAGTACGTCTCCGCTGCAGACCA
>NZ_JBYCLB010000302.1:0-1551 GCF_057473705.1 Mycobacterium sp. TH-M15
GTCCGGGCCGTCGCCCACGACGCCGGCCACCGGCTGACCGGAAGCCGCACCCAGGTCGCCTTCGGCCCGCCCGCCGACGCGTTCCGGGTGCCGGCCGAGACCGCGGCCGGGGTCGCGGTCTTCCTGGTCGCCGCCGACGACCCGGGCGTCTCGGTGACCGTGCTGCAGACCACCGGGCTGGGCAGCGTCGGGTTCCTGGAGCTCTCCGACGTGCCGGTCGGCGGCGGCCGGCGGGTCGGCGGGACCGAGGTTCTCGACCACCTGGCGCGGCTCACCGCCCTGGGGCGCAGCGCCTACCAGCTCGGTGTGCTGGAGCGCGGACTGCACCTCACCGCCGAGTACGCACGGGAGCGGGAGCAGTTCGACCGGCCGATCGGCAGTTTCCAGGCGGTGTCGCAGCGGCTGGCCGACGGCTACATCGACGTCAAGGGTCTCCGGCTCACCCTGACCCAGGCCGCCTGGCGGGTCGGCGAGGGGCTGCCCGCCGACACCGAGGTCGCCACCGCCGCGTTCTGGGCGGCTGACGCCGGACATCGGGTGGCGCACACCATCGTTCACATCCACGGCGGGGTGGGGATCGACACCGACCACCCGATTCACCGCTACTTTCTGGCCGCCAAGCAGACCGAGTTCGCCCTCGGCGGCGCCACCGGTCAGCTGCTGGCGATCGGCCGCGAACTGGCGCAGACCCCGGTCTGACCGATGCGGATCGGTCTGTCGACCCCGGTCCTGGTGCAGACCCCCGGTGTCTCCTCGGCCGGGGAGCGCGCCGCCACCGTCGACGACGTGGCACGCATCGCCCAGGTCGGCGGCCGGACCCACCGGTCGCTGCGGCGGGCGGTGACGCTCGGCGACGGATGGATGCCGTTCGGGCTGTCCGGCGTCGAGATCTCTGAAATGCTTGCCCGGGTGACCCCTCCGGAGGGCTTCGACGTCGTGCTGGCGACCCGGCCACTCGACGTCTCCGGCGACCCGGCCCGGGTGCTGCGCCGGCTGCGCGGTCTGGGCGCCACCGCCGTCAGCTGTGCTCTGGTGGCAGATTGCGCCGCCCACTTCGCCGATCAGCTGCCCGAGCTGCGGGCGCTGGCCGACCAGGCCGGGCAGGAGTGACGCCGTGACCGTGCTGCCGGATGACCCGCCCACCGTCAGCGAGCTGCTGCTGCCACTGGCCGAGGTGACCGATCGGGGCGTCTACTTCGAGGACTCGTTCACCAGCTGGCGCGACCACATCCGCGACGCGACCGCGATCGCGGCGGCGCTGCGGGCCCGACTCGACCCGTCCCGGCCGCCGCATGTCGGCGTGCTTCTGGAGAACACCCCGTTCTTCTCGGCGCTGCTGGTCGCCGCGGCGCTCTACGGCTTCGTTCCGGTGGGGCTGAACCCGGTGCGGCGCGGCGTCCCGCTGGAACGCGACATCAGCCACGCCGACTGTCAGTTGGTGCTCGCCGACTCGAAATCTGATATGGGGGGAAGTTTGTCAAGAGGGCAGGGTGAAGCGGCGGCCGCAACCGTCGTCGCGGGCGCCGCGTCGGTGGACCGATGAGGTGGGGG
>NZ_JBYCLB010000303.1:0-4013 GCF_057473705.1 Mycobacterium sp. TH-M15
GGCGCCCACCACCAACACCTGGGTTCGCATCGGAGTCCTCTCGCTGTTATAAACTAACATGTTAGTTCATAACAGCCAGTGATTGCCGGGGCTGGCGCTAGGGTTGAGCGCCGTGGCCGAAAAGGCGCTGCTGCGCGTGCAACTTGTTGCCCAGACCGACTTCGTCCCGCCGCCGGGCGTGCCGTGGACCACCGATGCCGACGGCGGGCAGGCACTCACCGAGTTCGCCGGTCGCGCCTGCTACCAGAGCTGGTCCAAACCGAACCCGCGGACCGCCACCAACGCCGAGTACCTCAGGCACATCGTCGACGTCGGGCATTTCGCCGTCCTCGAACACGCCAGCGTGACCTTTTACATCACCGGCGTCTCCCGGGGGTGCACCCACGAGTTGATCCGGCATCGACACCTCTCCTGCTCCGAGCTGTCGCAGCGCTACGTGCCCGAACCGGATTCGCAGGTGGTGTTGTCGCCGGAGCTCGGTGACGATCCCGAACTGCAGCAGATCCTCACCACGGCCGCCGATGCCGCCCGCAGCGCCTACAACGAGTTGCTGACCAGGCTTGAGGCTCGCTTCGCCGACCAGCCGAACGCGGTGCTGCGTCGCAAGCAGGCCCGTCAGGCGGCCCGCGCGGTGCTGCCGGAGGCCACCGAGACCCGGGTGGTGGTAACCGGGAACTACCGGTCTTGGCGGCATTTCATCGCGATGCGGGCCAGCGAACACGCCGACGTGGAGCTGCGCCGGCTGGCCATCGCCTGTCTGCGGCGGCTCGCCGAGGTGGCGCCGGCGGTGTTCGGTGATTTCCAGATCGCCACCCTGGCCGACGGCACCGAGGTGGCGACCAGCCCGCTGGCGACCGAGGCCTGAGCCGGCGCAGCCGGCGAGGGGGAGGGAGCCATTTTGGTCGAGCGACCGAGGCCTGAGCCGGGCGGGTAACCTTATCTGCCGTGAGCAGCAGCGGATTCGACGCCCGGGCCCGGTTGGGCACGGTGTTGACGGCGATGGTGACCCCGTTCGGCCCGGACGGGGCGCTGGACACCGCCGCCGCCGCACGCCTGGCCACCCGGCTGGTGGACGCCGGCTGCGACGGGCTGCTGCTGTTCGGCACCACCGGGGAATCACCCACCATGGCGGACGACGAGAAGCTGGCGCTGCTGCGCGCGGTGCTGGACGCCGTCGGTGACCGGGCCCGGATCGTCGCCGGCGCCGGCAGCAACGACACCGCGCACAGCGTGGCGCTGGCCACGGCCTGCGCGGCGGCCGGCGCGCACGGCGTGCTGGCGGTCACCCCGTACTACTCGCGGCCGTCCCAGCGCGGCCTGCTGACCCACTTCACCGCGATCGCCGACGCCACCGACCTGCCGGTGCTGCTCTACGACATCCCGTCCCGGTCGGTGGTGCCGATCGAATTCGACACCATCCGCGCGCTCGCCGAGCATCCGAACATCGTCGGCGTCAAGGACGCCAAGGCCGACCTGGCCGGGGCGACCCCGATCATCGCCGAGACCGGGCTGGCCTACTACTGCGGCGACGACGCGCTCAACCTGCCCTGGCTGGCGGTGGGTGCGGTCGGCTTCGTCAGCGTCTGGGCACACTTCGCGGCCGGACCGCTGCGCGACATGGTGGCGGCGTTCAGCACCGGTGACCTGGAGACCGCCCGCAAGATCTACGTCATGCTCGCGCCGCTGGCCGCGGCGCAGCAGCGGCTGGGCGGGGTGACCATGGCCAAGGCGGGGCTGCGGCTGCTGGGCTTCGACGCCGGCGACCCGCGGCTGCCGCAGCTGCCGGCGACGCCGGAGCAGATCGAGGCGCTCGCCGCCGACATGCGCGCCGCCGCGGTGCTCCGGTGAGCTCGGTGAACGCGAGTGGATGACGTCGGTAAACCACCCGGCCCGCTGACCGCCGGCGGGCTGCGGGTGACCGCGCTGGGCGGGATCAGCGAGATCGGCCGCAACATGACCGTTCTCGAGCACCTGGGCCGGCTGCTGATCATCGACTGCGGGGTGTTGTTTCCCGGTCACGACGAGCCCGGGGTAGACCTGATCCTGCCGGACCTGCGGCACATCGAGAACCGGCTCGACGACGTCGAGGCGCTGGTGCTGACCCACGCGCACGAAGACCACATCGGGGCGATCCCGTTCCTGCTCAAGCTGCGCGGCGACATCCCGGTAGTCGGCTCGAAGTTCACCCTGGCCCTGGTCGCCGCGAAATGCCGGGAGCACCGGATCAAACCGGTCTTCCGGGAGGTCGCGGAGGGGAAGCGCAGCACGCACGGGGTCTTCGAGTGCGAGTACTTCGCGGTCAACCACTCGATCCCGGACGCGTTGGCGATCGCGGTGCACACCGGCGCCGGCACCGTCCTGCACACCGGGGACATCAAGCTCGACCAGCTGCCGCCGGATGGGCGGCCCACCGACCTGCCCGGCATGTCGCGGCTCGGCGACGCCGGCGTCGACCTGTTCCTGTGTGACTCGACCAACGCCGAGATCCCCGGCGTCGGGCCGAGTGAGAGCGAGGTCGGGCCGACCCTGCACCGGCTGATCCGCGGCGCCGACGGGCGGGTGATCGTCGCCTGTTTCGCCTCCAACGTGGACCGGGTGCAGCAGATCATCGACGCCGCGGTGTCGCAGGGCCGGCGGGTGTCGTTCGTCGGCCGGTCGATGGTGCGCAACATGGGGATCGCCCGCGACCTCGGCTTCCTCGACGTCGCCGACGCCGACCTGATCGACATCGGCGCCGCGGAGATGATGCCGCCGGATCGGGTGGTACTGGTCACCACCGGCACCCAGGGCGAGCCGCTGTCCGCGCTGTCCCGGATGTCCCGCGGCGAGCACCGCAGCATCACGCTGACCGCCGGCGACCTGGTGGTGCTCTCCTCGTCGCTGATCCCGGGCAACGAGGAGGCCGTCTACGGGGTCGTCGACGCACTGGCCAAGGTCGGCGCCCGGGTGGTCACCAACGCCCAGGCCCGGGTGCACGTCTCCGGGCACGCCTACGCCGGCGAGCTGCTGTTCCTGTACAACGGCGTCCGGCCGCGCAACGTCATGCCGGTGCACGGCACCTGGCGGATGCTGCGCGCCAACGCGGCCCTGGCCGCGCGCACCGGCGTGACCGAGGAGTCGATCCTGCTGGCCGAGAACGGTGTCAGCGTCGACCTGGTGGCCGGCAAGGCCAGCATCGCCGGGGCGGTGCCGGTCGGCAAGATGTTCGTCGACGGGCTGATCAGCGGCGACGTCGGGGACACCACGCTGGGTGAGCGGCTGAGCCTGTCGTCGGGATTCGTCGCGGTGACCGTGGTGCTGCGCCGCGGGACCGGTAAGCCCGCCGCGCCGCCGCACCTGTATTCGCGCGGCTTCTCCGAAGACCCCAAGGCGCTGGAGCCGGTCGCCCGCAAGGTCGCGGAAGAGCTGGAAACCCTTGCCGCAGAACATGTCACCGATCCGTCCCGGATCGCCCAGGCGGTGCGCCGCACGGTCGGCAAGTGGGTGGGTGAGACCTATCGCCGGCAGCCGATGATCGTGCCGACGGTCATCGAGGTGTGAGCGGTGGGCGTGGTGTGGTCGCTTATGACCGCTCGGGCCGTGTCATCGGCTGGGCTATCGGACCCGCCGGTAGGAGTGCCACCGTTCGCCGGCGGGCAGACGCCGCATCATCTGGGTGACCGCGGCTTCGATGTTTCTTGCCGTCCCCGGGCCCAGCACCGTCCACTGGCCGCCGGCCGAGCCGCCGTGCTCGACCACCACCCGGCCCTCCCGGGTGTCGATGACGGTCACCGCACCCGGTTCGATATGTGTCCGGGTCGGCCGCCCCGTCTCAATGCCTGTTTGCAGCGCGACGATCGACACCTGAACCGACTGTTCGGGGTCCGCGGCGGCCAGCAGGACTCGCAACTGCTTGGCTCCCAACGGCTGCTTCTGCAGAAAGTCATGCAGCGTCGTCGGACTGGCCGCAGCCGCCCGCAATGCGCCCGACTCCAGGGTGACCGGCTGAAAATGCACGGGCGGCAGGATCCCGC
>NZ_JBYCLB010000304.1:0-3149 GCF_057473705.1 Mycobacterium sp. TH-M15
AGCCCGTGGATGGTGGCCGGGTGCTGGTCTCGCCAGCCGCCGACCGGGTCGGGGCTGACCCTGGCCAGCGCGGCCAGCGGCCGGTTGGTCAGCGCGCGCAGTGCCAGTAGCTGCTCGCCGCCGGCGGTGCCGGCCAGGGCGAGCACCGCACGCTTGCGCCGGAAGAAGCGCAGCCGCAGCATCAGCCACGGCATGCCCACGATGGCGATCGGAGCCGCGGCCACCGCGATCGCGAGCAGCACGGCCAGCCACCGCGCGGTGGTGTCCAGCGTCTGCCCGCCGCCGGCGATATCGAGCGCAGCGGCGCTGGCTCCGGTGAGCGGCCTGCTGATCGTGTCGCCGACCAGCGGGATGCGGTCGGCGCTGCTCCCCGCCGACCTCAGGTTCTCGGCGACGCCGGTGGCCCCGGACTCCATCTGCCCGCCGACTGCGGCGATCAGCGAGACCGCTTTGTGCACCAGCAGGCCGACCACGACCCAGGTGATCGTCCAGGCGGCGATCAATGCGTCGCTGAACAGCTGAGCCAGCATTCGGGCCGGGGTGGTGGCGTAGGGCAGAAACCGCGATGTCATGAAGCCGATCCCAGCACAGACCGGGGTCGCACGGGCGGCGTCGACCCGTCCCCCGCAAGCGGGAGGTGCCCCAGCGCCCGGCTTCGCCGCGCTTGCGGTCGTCGCTAGGCTGAGGCGATGGTGTGTCCAGCGTCGCGTCCGGCGCTCTCCGACTACCAGCACGTGGCCAGCGGGAAGGTGCGCGAGCTGTACCGCATCGACGACGCGCACCTGCTGTTCGTGGCGACCGACCGGATCTCCGCGTTCGACCACATCCTGGACACCCAGATCCCGGACAAGGGCCGCATCCTGACCGCGATGAGCGTCTTCTTCTCCGGCCTGGTCGAGCTGCCGAATCACCTGGCCGGACCACCCGACGACCCGCGCATCCCCGACGAGGTCCTGGGCCGGGCACTGGTGGTGCGCAAGCTCACCATGCTGCCGGTGGAGTGCGTGGCCCGCGGCTACCTCACCGGGTCGGGGCTGTTGGACTACCAGCAGAGCGGCTCGCTGTGCGGAATTCCGCTGCCGGCCGGGCTGGTGGAGGCCAGCAAATTCGCCAACCCCCTCTTCACCCCGGCGACCAAAGCCGAGATCGGCGCGCACGACGAGAACATCGCGTTCGCCCGGGTGATCGAGCTGGTCGGCCCGGTGCGGGCCAGCCAGCTGCGCGACCGGACCCTGCACGCCTACGAGCAGGCCGCTCTGCACGCGCTGAAGAAGGGCATCATCGTCGCCGACACCAAATTCGAGTTCGGCGTAGACGAACACGACAACCTGGTGCTGGCCGACGAGGTGCTCACGCCCGACTCGTCGCGTTACTGGCCGGCGGCCGGTTACCGGGCCGGAGTGGTGCAGAACAGCTTCGACAAGCAGTTCGTCCGAAACTGGCTGCTCGGCGCCGAATCCGGCTGGGACCGCGGTGGGTCGCAGCCTCCGCCGCCGCTGCCTGACGAGATCGTGGCGGCAACCCGTGACCGCTATATCGAGGCCTACGAACGGATCTCCGGGCTGCGATTCGCCGACTGGATCGGCCCGAGCGCGTGAGCCGCACACCCACACCGCCCGTCGCCAAGCGGGCGGAGCACAAGCGGGTGCACCACGACGACGTCTTCGTCGACCCGTACGAGTGGCTGCGGGACAAGGCCGACCCGGAAGTGATCGGCTACCTGGAGGCCGAGAACGGCTACACCGACGCCGTCACCGCCCACTTGGCGCCGCTGCGGCAACAGATCTTCGACGAGATCAAGGCACGCACCAAGGAGACCGACCTGTCGGTGCCGACGCGCCGCGGCGACTGGTGGTACTACGCACGCAGCTTCGCGGGCAAGCAGTACGGCGTGCAGTGCCGTTGCCCGATCGGTGACCCCGACGACTGGAGCCCGCCGACCTTCGACGAGGGTGTTGCCGTCGACGGCGAGCAGGTGCTGCTTGACCAGAACGTCGAAGCCGAAGGCCACGACTTCTTCTCGCTGGGTGCGCTCAGCGTCAGTCTCGACGGCAACGTGCTCGCCTACTCGGTGGACGTGGTCGGCGACGAGCGGTACACGCTGCGGTTCAAGGACTTACGCACTGACGAGCTCTACCCGGACGAGATCACCGGCATCGGCGCGGGCGCGACCTGGGCGGCCGACAACGCCACCGTGTACTACGTCACCGTCGACGACGCCTGGCGGCCGGACACCGTGTGGAGGTATCGGCTGGGTGCGGATCAGCCCGCCGAGCAGGTTTACCACGAGGACGACGAGAAGTTCTGGTTGAGCGTGGGCCGCACCCGAAGCGATGCCTACCTGATGATCGTCGCCGGTTCGGCGATCACCTCCGAGGTGCGCTACGGCGACGCCGCCGCTCCCGACGCGTCGTTCCGCATCGTGTGGCCGCGCCGCGAAGGCGTCGAGTACGCGGTGGACCACGCCGTGGTCGGCGGCGAGGACCGCTTCCTGATCGTGCACAACGACGACGCGGTGAACTTCACCCTGGGCGAGGCCCCGGTGACCGACCCGTCGACGCTGCGCACCCTGATCGCGCACCGCGACGATGTGCGGCTGGAAGGGGTGGACGCCTTCGCCGATCAGTTGGTGGTCAGCTACCGTTCCGGGGCGCTGCCGCGAATCCAACTGTGGCCCATCGCCGACGGCGACTACGGTGAGCCCGCTGATGTGGTCTTCGATTCGGAGTTGATGTCGTGCGGGCTGGGCGCCAACCCGAACTGGAAGTCGCCGAAGCTGCGGGTGGGGGCGACGTCGTTTCTCACCCCGACCCGGATCTACGACATCGACCTGTCCAGCGGGGAGCGGACGTTGCTGCGCGAGCAGCCGGTGCTCGGCGGCTATCGCCGCGAGGACTACGAGGAGCATCGCGCCTGGGCGGTGGCCGACGACGGCACCCGGGTGCCGATCTCGATCGTGCGCCGCCGCGCGGCGGTCGAGCGGCCCGCCCCGACGCTGCTGTACGGGTACGGGGCCTACGAGATCTGTCAGGACCCGGCGTTCTCGATTGCCCGGCTGTCGCTGCTGGATCGGGGGATGGTGTTCGCGATCGCCCATGTCCGCGGCGGCGGTGAGATGGGCCGGCTCTGGTACGAGCACGGCAAGCTGC
>NZ_JBYCLB010000305.1:0-3567 GCF_057473705.1 Mycobacterium sp. TH-M15
ACATCAGCACGTCGTCCGACAACCGGGTGGTGCGGATAACCGACGGCGACGCGCCCAAGGACATCCTGACCGGAATCCCCAAGGGCGCCACCGGCAACACCGGCGCGCTGCTGTTCACCAGCCGCACCACCTTGATGGTGTTCACCGGGGACGCCGGCAACCCGGCCGCCGCGGCCGATCCGGATTCCCGGGCCGGCAAGCTGCTGCGGATCGAGCAGCCGACCACCGTCGACCAGGCGCCGCCGACCACCGCGCTGAGCGGGCTCGGCGCCGGCGGCGGCCTGTGCCGGGACCCGGTCGACGACTCGCTGTACGTCACCGACCGGGCGCCCGACGGCGACCGGCTGCAGCGGATCACCAAGGACTCGCAGGTGTCGACGGTCTGGGTCTGGCCGGACAGGCCGGGCGTGGCCGGCTGCGCGGCGCTGGACGGCACCGTGCTGGTGAACCTGGTCGACACCAAGAAGACGGTCGCGGTGCGGCTGGCGTCCGGTACCGGCTCGGTGACCGAGGATCCCGAGGTGCTGCGAGAGGACACCCACGGCCACGTCTGGGCGGTGCAGATCTCCGACGACGGCAACGTCTGGGGCGCGACGGTGAACCGGACCCTCGGTGACGCCGAGAAGCTCGACGACGTGGTCTTCCCGCTCTTCCCGCAGGGCGGCTTCCCGCGGGATCAGATAAGCGATATGTAAGTTCGGGTCGGCCGGTTCGGGGAGTTTAATCGGCCGGTTCGGCGGCTTGATCCGTCGCTGCTCAACCGGGCGTCCCACGGATCGTCCCGGCGATCCTGACTGCTCCGACCCGCTGCACGTTCTGTGCAAAACAGCGGCTTTGAATGCGTGCCTCTCAGGTTATTGTCACATATGTTGTTCTCAGGCACGCCGCCGGTTATGGCCGCGGACGGACAGGAGACGATTCAGATGACGCAGGCAGCCACCACCCGCCCCTGGATCACCGCCGGTGTCGCCGTTCTCGGTGCCGGCGCGATCGCCGTCACCCCGGTGGTGACGCCGCTGCCGGATCGGACCGAGCTCTTCGGCCTGCAGACGCGGGCGGTGCAGCTCACCGCCGGCGGCGACATCAACTTCGACGGCTGGACGCAGCTGTTCACCAACACCGAGTCCAGCCTCGGCGGACTGTTCGACCACGTCTCCGGCGCGCCGTTCCCGGCGCTGCAGCAGCTGCTGGTCAACCAGGTCGACCACATCAAGGATCTGCTCGGCGGCAACTTCTCGGACGTGGTCACCAACATCGAAGACAACGCCAAGGGTGCGTTCGCCGCGCCGTTCACGCCGTTCGAGCCGACGACCACCCCGCTGCCGGACTACATCTACCCGTCGCTGGACCCGACGCAGGGCAGCATCAGCGGCACAGGCTGCCTCTTGGTCTTTATCTGCACCCCGATCGATCTGCCGTCCACCCACGCCGACCTGTTCTCGCTGCTGGCCGGCAGCAGCGGCCTGCTCAACGACCTGGTCCCCGGCCTGGGCAGCAGCGCCGAAGGGCTGCTCGACTTCGCCGGCTCACCGATCAGCGGCGTGCTCTGGGGTGGCCTCGGCGTCGTCGCCAGCCCGCTGATCCAGGCCTACGAGGACATCCAGGCGCTGATCACCGCGGTCAGCGGCACCTCCCCCGATATCGACGCGGTCTTCACCGACCTGCTCAACGACCCGGCGAACATCCTCAACGCGTTCCTGAACGGCACCACGCTGCCGGTCGACCTGCTGACCAACTCCGGTTTCGACTCGATCGTCGGGCCGCTGCTCGAGAACCTCGGCGTGCCGTCGACCCTGGTCACCCCACTCCTCGACGTGCTGCACGTCAACGTCGACACCCCGATCGCCTTCGGCGGACTGCTCAGCCCCGGCGGGTCGCTCTTCGACGCGCTGGGCATCGACGCGACCCTGAGCGCGAACGTGGTCGCCGCATCGTTCACCGGCACGCTGGACATGCCCGCCCTGGAGGTCGGCCCGATCGGCTCGCTGATCGAACTCGGCCAGGCGATCGCCGCCGGCATCGGCTGGGACGACCTGGCCAGCCAGCCGCTCGCCGACCTGTTCGCCGGCATCTAGTAGGCGACGGTGTGCCCCCGCATCGGCGCGGGGGCACAGCACCGGCCGCGGTGACCGTCATCGCAGCCGGCGCTCTACAGGGGATGACCCTGCGGCACACGGCGACTCGTCCATGGGCTGTCGCCGGTGCCGGGCTGGTGGCCGCGGGCCTGATCGCCGCCACCCCGGCGGTGATTACCCGGTCGTCGCGAATTGCCGTGGCGATTACCGACATTCGGCTCGCACTCGCCGCCGCCGAACTCGACCTGCCGGCTCCGATCCTGCAGTGGGGGAACGTCCTGCTCACCACGGCAGAAGACGTGCGGGCGCCGTTCACCGCCTGGACTTCCGCGCCGGTCCCGATCCTGCGGCAGCTGCTGGTCAACCAGGTCGATAACGTCAAAGACCTGCGGAGCGGCCTCTCGACCGCAGCGGAGTTGGAACGTTCGCTGGCGCAGGGCAAGCCGCGGTGGTGCGTCGATGGCGTCGGCCGAACCGAGCCCGCCGGCTGCGTCGCCGTCGCGGTCCGTGGGGTTCGTGCCGGATGCTTCCCCGACCTGTTTGCCGCGTTGGCGACGACCATGACGGACCCGATCATCAGCCCCTGACCGGCTATCGTTCCGCCGGCGGGTCGGTGTCACCGCGCAGCAGCTCCTCGGGGTGATGCGCCCGGTTCACCCGCGGCGGGCCGGTGCCGTCGGTCCAACCCAGCCGGCCCTCGGCGGTGACCACCGTCTGCTGCTTCCCGCTGCCGGCATCGGAATGGTGGCCGCCGCAGGCGAAGTAGAGCTTGTCGGCGTCGGTGCGCCCGCCCTTGGCCCAGTCCGGTGCATGGTGCACCTCGCAGTGATAGCCCGGCTCCAGGCAGTTCGGCCGGGTGCAGCCCCGGTCGCGCGCGTAGCAGATCAGCCGCTGGTCGGCGGTGGCCACCCTTTTCTGCCGGCCCAGGTACAGCGGACGTTTGACGTGGTCGTCGAAGACCGCCAGATAGTGGATCCCGGTGGCGGCCATCCGGATCAGGTCGCGCATCGGCAGCCGCGAACCGCCCCCGGTGCGCGCCGGGGCAGGCATCGGGCCGCTCTGCGGGCAGGTCGCCCGGGCCGCCGCGTCGAGCTCGGCCAGGGTGGTGGTGACCACCACGGTGACCGGGTGCCCGCGGTGGCCGCCCAGGCCGCCGGAGGCGATCGCCGTAGACATGGCGAGCTTCAGGCCGTCGTGGCAGCGCTGGGCCGGGCTGCGCTCGTCGCGGCGCAGCGGGTCCTCGACGTCCGGGAGGTGCCGCCCGGGCCGCACCGCGGCGGTGATCGCCTCCAGATAGGCGCGGGCCTCGGGGTCCAGCAGCCCGGTGAGCCGGGACATCCCGTCCGGGCCCTGCCGTCCCAAGTGCAGGCCGCGGCGGCGGGCCCGGTCCTCGTCGCTGAACTGGCCGTCCGGGTTGAGGTAGTCGGCGATCCGCTGGCCCAGCTTGGTGATGACGTCGGCGTCGAGTTTGGTGGCGTGCTCGACCAGGGTG
>NZ_JBYCLB010000306.1:0-2325 GCF_057473705.1 Mycobacterium sp. TH-M15
TGGGTGAGCCGGGTGCGGCCTACTTCGCCGGCGGGCTGTCGCTGCGCGACACGGTCCGGATCATCTGCACGCGGGCCCGGCTGATGGGCGAGTGCGAGCGGATGCTGTTCGGCGAGTACATCCGGCTGATGGCGCTGGTGGAGTACTCCGCCGAGGAGGTCAAGACCGTCTTCGCCGACTTCCCCGACCTGGAGGTCTGCGTCTACGCCGCCCCGGGCCAGACGGTGATCGGCGGGCCGCCGGATCAGGTGGACGCGATCATCGCCCGCTGCGAATCCGAGGGCCGGTTCGCCCGCAAGTTCCAGACGAAGGGCGCCAGCCACACCCAGCAGATGGACCCGCTGCTCGGCGAGTTCACCGCCGAGCTGGCCGGCATCCACCCGCTGGCGCTGTCCTGCGGCTACTTCTCCACCGTGCACGAGGGCAGCTACCTGCGCCCCGGCGGCGAGCCGATCCACGACGTGGAGTACTGGAAGAAGGGTCTGCGGCACAGCGTCTACTTCACCCAGGGCGTGCGCAACGCGGTCGACAACGGCTACACCACCTTCCTGGAGCTGGCCCCGAACCCGGTGGTGCTGATGCAGGTGGGCCTGACCACCGCCGCCGCCGGGCTGCCGGATGCGCAGCTGATCGCCACCTTGGCGCGCAAGGCCGACGAGGTCGATTCGATGACGACCACCATGGCGCAGCTGTACGTCTACGGCCACGACCTCGACGTCCGCACACTCTTCCCGCGCCGGGTGGACGGGCCGGTCGGCGCCGACGAGTTCGCCGACATCCCGCCGACCCGGTTCAAGCGCAAGGAGCACTGGCTGGACGCGCACTTCTCCGGCGACGCGTCCGGGGTGATGCCCGGCTCGCACGTGGCGCTGCCGGACGGCCGGCACGTCTGGGAGTTCGCCCCACGCGGCGCGGCGGATCTGCCCGGGTTGGTGAAAGCCGCTGCGGTCGTGCTGCTGCCGGATGCGCAGGTGGTGGCCGCCGAGCAGCGCGCGGTGCCGGGCGCCGACGCCCGGCTGGTGACCACGCTGACCCGGCATCCGGGCGGCGCGGCGGTGCAGGTGCACGCCCGGATCGGCGAGTCGTTCACCCTGGTCTACGACGCCCTGGTGTCCCGGGGCGGCAACGGCGCCGCGGTGCTGCCGACGGCGGTCGGCGCGGGGGCCCTGGCGCAAGCCGACGCTGCGGTGATGGCGGAGCCGGTGACCCAGGAGCAACCCGACGCGGAGATTCTGCACGACAGCCTCACCCAGGGCGTGGCGATGGGCGCAGGCTTCGCCAAGTGGTCGCCGGAGTCCGGTGAGACCGTCAAGGACCGATTGGGCACCATCGTCGGCGCCGCGATGGGCTACGAACCCGAAGACCTGCCGTGGGAGGTGCCGCTGATCGAGCTCGGCCTGGACTCGCTGATGGCGGTGCGGATCAAGAACCGGGTGGAATACGACTTCGACATGCCGCCGATCCAGCTGACCGCGGTGCGCGACGCCAACCTGTACAACGTCGAGGAGATGATCCGCTACGCGGTCGAGCACCGCGACGAGGTCGAGGCGCTGCACGCCCACCAGCGGACCCAGACCGCCGACGAGATTGCCGCCGAGCAGGCCGCGCTGATCGCCAAGGCGAAGGCCGCCGAAACGCCGGCCCCGGCCGCCGAACCCGCCGCGCCCGCCGAAGCCGCACCCCCGGCACCGCCGGCGGCGGATCGGCCGATCCCGCCGCCGCCGACGGACCCGACCGGTGCATCCCGGACGGTTGCCCCGGCGGCGCCGGCCGCGGCCGCTCCGGGTGTCTCGCTGACGCAGGTCGACGTGCCGCCGCGCGACCAAGCCGAGCGGGTCACCTTCGCCACCTGGGCGATCGTGACCGGCAAGTCGCCCGGCGGCATCTTCGCCTCGCTGCCGAAGCTGGACGGCCACGCCGCCGAGAAGATGGCCCAGCGGCTCTCCGAGCGCGCCGACGGCACCATCACCGTCGACGACGTCACGTCGGCCGGCACCATCGAGCAACTCGCCACCAAGGTGCGCGAGTTCGTCGAGGCCGGCGAGCTGGACGGCTTCGTCCGCACCCTGCGGGCCCGGCCGGAGGGCTCCACCGCGCCACCGGTCTTCGTCTTCCATCCGGCCGGCGGCTCGACGGTGGTCTACCAGCCGCTGCTGGCCCGGCTGCCGGCCGAGGTCCCGATGTACGGCCTGGAGCGGGTCGAGGGCTCCATCGAGGAACGCGCCGCGGTGTACGTCCCCAAGCTGCAGGAGCTGCAGGGCAACGGGCCGTTCATCCTGGTCGGCTGGTCGCTGGGCGGTGCGCTGGCCTACGCCAGCGCGATCG
>NZ_JBYCLB010000307.1:0-2634 GCF_057473705.1 Mycobacterium sp. TH-M15
GTTGCCGAGGGACTCCATCCACCTGCTGCCGGTGCCGCCGAACCCGACCGGCACCCAGCTGTGGTCTACGCCGATCGGCGCGTAGTAGGGGGCCGCGGCCGGATCGGTGGTTCCGGTGTTCGGGCCGAACAGGCCGAAGAAGTCGCTGCTGAAGCTGCCCTGGCCGCCCTCGAGCACCGGGTTCGGGTCGGCCGGGTCGTAGCTGCCGGCGGCGGGTTCGCCGGCGGTTCCGACCACCCCCGGGAACCCCCAGCCGGCGCCGGCGAACTCGCCCACTCCCTTGATGAAGTTGTACGGGATGTCGAGCAGGTCGGCGAGCAGGTTCTGCGGAACGTTCGCCCAGTCCTGGGCGGTGAGGTGATCCAGACCGAGGAAGCTCAGGTCCTGGCTCCACACGTCCGCGATCGGATTGTCGCCGGTGGTCAGCCGTACGGAAGCGGTGACGACGTTGCGTCCGCCCGGGGCGCCCGTCACCGGCGTGGCTGCGACGGCGGCGGCCGCGAGGACCGCCAGCCCTGCGGTGGTGTACCGGTGTGTGGTCGCCGCCATTGCCGTCATCTTCCCTTTCCGCCGGGCGTGTGTCATCGAGCACGCCCGGTCGCCACGAACCCGATGAAATTTACCCCGGAAAAGGCTGAGCTGTCCAGCAGCGCGGGGTGCGGCGCTGAGATGAGTTCATCGCGTGAATTCTGTTGACCGGCAAAGCGTTCTCGGGGCGCGAAGCACCGGCGGCGGATGTGCTCGCGCTCAGGTAGCCGGCCCGGGTCGGCAGCGTCGGCGACCGTCGGGCGGGTACCCGCCCGACGACGATGCCGAAGCCGAAGCTGGCCATGCGCCACAGCTTGGTGCGGTCGAGAACCTACCCGGCAAGGCCCGACAGCATAGCCATCACCGCTTGGCTGCCCATGTCCGCGGCGTCTGGGTGGGCTTGCGCGAACGCGTCCAGGCCGGCGCCGACCGTCAGGTCGTGATACCACGGGATGAGGCCGTTGCCCAGGCTCTGCAGTGGGTCGATCAGCGTCTTGTCGATGCCCTCGTGCCAGTCGTAGATGAAGTCGGTCAGCCCGCCGAGGCCGATCTTGTCCAAAGCCTCGGTCAGTTCGGACTCGGTTGTGCCCGCGGTCACCCCGAGATCGCCCAGGTAGGTGTACGGGTCCAGGTAGCCGAGCATCCCGGCGGTCCAGTACAGCATCCCCGCCCCCAGGCTCTGCGGCAGGTCCGCGGCCGTGATCGCGCCGCCGGCACCCTGTTCGCCGGTGACGCCGGTGTAGTCACTCGGGGTGATGCCGGGGAAGAGTTTCTCGATGTCGAGCGTCTCCGGTGTGCCGTCGGTCCCGCCGACGATGTGCTGGTCGTAGTAGGGCTCCAGCATGAACGCCCCGCCCGGCGCCAGGGTGTACTGGGCCATCGGGTTGCCGACGATGCCGAGGGTGAGCGAGTGGATCAGGCCGCCGACCAGCGCCGGCACCGTGTACATCGACGGGGCGCCCCAGTAGACGAAGCTGCCGTCGGCGAGCGGGTTGAAGTCGTTGAACAGGTCCTGGACGATGTGGGTGAACGGCTCAAAGAACAAACCCGGGTCGGTGAACCACTTGGTGTAGAGGTCCGAGATGCCGTTGGCGGTGACGTCCACACCGTTGATGGTGCTGCCGCCGTCCGGGTTCGCCGCCAGGCTGTTCATGAAGCTGGTGATGACGAACATCGGGTCGAACGCGACCTTGTCGCCGGCCCAGCTGATCGGCACGCCCATCGGCGAGATGGCGTCGCCGCCGGCGGTCTCACCGACCGTGACCGGGGTCCCGGTGAGGCTGGCGCCGAGATTGTGGAACCAGCCGCCGAGGTAACCGAGAATGTTCGGGCACTCGAACGGGCAGTCCTGCGGGTCGGCGACGATGTTCTGCATCGCGAAGGCCTGCAGCTCGTCGGCGAACGGGGTGGAGAACTGCGGGATCGGCACGATCATGTTGGACAGGCCGAGCACCTGGCCGAAGTTGCCCTCGTCCCAGCCCCAGGTGTTGCCCAGCGACTCCATCCACCAGCTGCCGGTGCCGCCGATGCCGACGTCCACCGGCGTGCCGTCCGGCCCGATCGGCGCCGAGAACGGGTAGACGGTGTCGGCGGTGGGCAAGGTGCCCTGGTCGGCGCCGGGCGCGGCGCTGTCCGGGTCGATCTGCGCGAGGTGGCCGTTCGGATCCTGGTAGTCGTACGTGCCGGGAGCGTCGGTGGTGCCGGTGATCCCTGGGAAGCCCAGCGCGGCGTTGGCGTAGGTGTTCAACGCGGTCCACCAGTTGGCCGGGATGTTGATGATGTCGGTCAGCAGGTTCTGGCCGATGTTCGACCAGACCTGGCCGGCGTCCGCGCCGAAGAGGCTGCCCCAGTCGAAGGCGGCGATGTCGCTGGAGGTCAGCTGCACCGCCGCATCCAAGGTCTTCACCCCGGCCGGGGTGGCCACCACCGGCGCGACGGTGATCGCGGCGGCGGTCAGCAGGGCCAGGCCGTAGCTGCCGTAACTGCGTGCGGTTGCGTCCACAAGTACTCCCCTTCGCACCGCCCCCCGGGGCGTCCATCTGTCCGCGCTCGCTCAGAGCATGCTGAGCCGCTTACATCAGCCGCCCAACCCTAGCGGATTGATCG
>NZ_JBYCLB010000308.1:0-3719 GCF_057473705.1 Mycobacterium sp. TH-M15
ACCGCGCGCAGACCGGCGGCGAAGAGGTCGGGCCGCTGGCCGTCATACCAGGGGCGGTGGTCGCGGCCGACTGCGTGGTGGTGGGTTATCGTCCCGCCGTTGGCGATGATCGCCTCGGAGACCGCGGCCTTGAGCTCGTCCCACTGCGCCACCAGGGTGTCCCAGCGCCCGCCGGCGTAGATGCCGTAGTACGGCGCCGGCCCGTCGGGATAGACATGGGTGAACCGGCAGGTCACCAGGCCGGCGCCGCAGACCTCGGCGATTGTGCTGCGAGCCGTCTCGGTGATCGCGGCGTGCAGCGTCTCGAACCGGTCCCAGGTGCAGGCGGTCTCGAACGTCTCGGCGATGACGGCCCGCCGGGCCAGGGCGTCGCGCAGGTACGGCATCCGCAGGAACGACGAGCGCCAGCTCGCCGACGCATCGGCTGCGGCCAGCACGTCGCCCGCGGTGTCCCGGCCGCGTCGCGCGGTCACCGTCCCGCGGTGGTCCGCGGTGATCTCCAGCGCCCGGTCCAGCCAGGCGTCGACCGGGTGGTCGGCCGACTCGAAGGCGAGCACCAGCAGCCCACCGGGCACCGCGGTGCCGGCGTTCAGGAATGCTTCGGCCGGGTCCAGCAGCCGGCAGTTGGCCGGGTACAGGCCGGCCTGGGCGATCGCCCGGGTCGCGGCGACGGCGGCGGTCCAGTCGTCGAAGGTCACCGACGCGGTGACCTGCCATCGTGGCCGGTCCTGCAGCCGCATCCACGCCTCGGTGATGACCCCGAGGACGCCCTCCGAGCCCAGGAACATCCGGTCCGGGGACGGTCCGGCGCCGGAGCCGGGCAGCCGCCGGGACTCGCTGATCCCGGCGGGCGTGACCACCCGCAGCGACTCGGTCAGGTCGTCGATGTGGGTGTACAGGGTGGCGAAGTGGCCGCCGGCGCGGGTGGCCAGCCAGCCGCCCAGCGTGGAGAACGCGAACGACTGCGGGAAATGGCGCAGCGTCAGCCCGGCCGGGCGCAGCTGATCTTCGAGCGCCGGGCCGAGTATCCCGGCCTGAATCCGGGCGGCCCGGCTGCCCCGGTCGATCTCCAGAACCGCGCCCAAGCCGGTGACGTCCAGGGTGAGTGCCGGCGTGTCGAATCGCGGCTCGACACCCCCGACGACCGAGCTGCCGCCGCCGTACGGGATCACCGGAATGTGCTTGCCCGCACACCAATCCAGCACGTCGACGACGTCCTGCTCGGTGCCCGGCCGGGCGACCAGATCCGGGGCGTACTCCAGGCGTCCGCGCAGGTTGCGGACCACGTCGCGGAACGCCTTGCCGCGTGCGTGTCCGGCGCGCTCCGCCGGATCCGCCGAGCACAACGGCGCCAGCGATGCCGGCGGGTCGATCCGCGGCGCTGGCAGCCCCAGCGCGGCCGGGTCCGGGGGTGGGTGGTCGGTGAGGTCGTGTCCGGGGAGCAGTGTCGCCATCCGCGACTCCAGGTCGCGCACCTCGGCGTCGGAGAGCGCGTCTTCGACCGTCCCCCACCCCCACCACGACCGCACCCGGCGCCCCGCCGGTTGATCGGCCGACGCCCTGCCCGGACGGTACCGCCCACCCCCGGCGGCTGGATAGGCATGACGCGCGAGAGCACGAGCACGCCGTCGAGGCCCAAGCGCGCGAACCCGACGAATCCGGTAGCGGTAAGCCGAGCTAACCAAGATCGCGGTACACTGCACCCCATGAAGTCGACGGTGCTTGCCGCGGCGGCCGCGGCGCTCGCAATGACACTGGCCGCGTCCGCGTCCGCCGATCCCTGGGTCGACCCGGATGTCGAGTTCTCCCGCCAGCTGCAGGGCTACGGCATCTACGGTCCGCGGGACTACAACGCCTGGCTGGGGAAGATCGTCTGCGAACGGCTGAACTGGGGCAAGGACCCCGACGCGCAGGCGTCGGTCCGGTTCATCGGCCCCAACCTGCCCCGGGACAGCACCCAGGCTCAGTCGTGGCAGTTCCTCGGCGCCTCGATCAACAGCTACTGCCCGAACCAGCGCCCGGTGTACGAACGGGCCGCAGGCCAATAGGCCAACGGGCGACGCACACCGCGTTGAAGCCATGGTCGACGTAAGCCGGGTCTGGCAGAACCGCCTGTTCTCCGGTTCGCTCGGCGTCGGCTACGCGCGCGGGGTGGAGACCGAGGCGCTGGCCCGGCCGCTCGGCTGGCTGATGTGGGGAACCGACGTCCGCCGAATGTATCGGGCGATGGATGTGGTCACCGAGATGCCAAACGGCTCAGCGATTCTCGACGTGCCCTGCGGCGGCGGGGTTACCGTGGCGCGGCTGCGCCCGGAGCAGCGGGTGCGCTACGTGGCGATGGACATCTCCGCGGCCATGCTCTCCCTGGCCCGCCGGCGGGTCCGGCCCGAGCATCGGGACATGGTCGAGTGTGTCCAGGGCAGCATCGACCAGATGCCGTTCGGCGACGGTGAGTTCGACCTGTGCGTCTGTTTCAACGGACTGCACTGCCTGCCCGATCCGGGCGCCGCGATTCGCGAGATCGCCCGCTGCCTGAAGCCGGGCGGCCGGCTGGTCGGCGATTTCGTCAGCCGTGGCCGGCCGCGGCGGGCCGAGGTCTACGCGGCACTGCTGCGCGGCGCCGGGGCATTCGGAGCCAGCGGCACCGTCGACGACGCCCGCCGATGGTTCACCGAAGCCGGTCTGCGCATCGACACGCTCCACTGTTCCGGTGCGCTCGCCCATTTCGTCGTCGGCAGGTAGTCGCGGCCGGCTGCGCCGGCGGGAACCGTTCTCTGGCGAAGCGGATTTTTCTGACTAGGGTTGTAACTAAAGCAACTGAATCCGACGGGCGGAGGCCCACGATGGCCGCAGACAGCAACCTCAACAGTTTCTCCACCCGCGGGCAGCTCGCCGTCGACGGCACCAGTTACCAGATCCGCCGACTGGACAAGATCGACGGCTCGGCACGGCTGCCCTACAGCCTGAAGGTGTTGCTGGAAAACCTGCTGCGCAACGAGGACGGTCGGCTGGTCACCGCCGAACAGATCATCGCGATGGCCGGTTGGGACCCGAAGGCCGAACACGGCCGGGAGATCGCTTACAGCCCGGCCCGGGTTTTGATGCAGGACTTCACCGGGGTTCCGTGCGTGGTGGATCTGGACGCCATGCGCGACGCCATCGCCGCACTCGGCGGTGACACCAAGCGGATCAACCCGCTCTGCCCGACCGAGCTGGTCATCGACCACTCGGTGATCGCCGACGTCTTCGGCCGGGCCGACGCCTTCCGGGTCAACGCCGACCTGGAGTTCGAGCGCAACAAGGAGCGCTACCAGCTGCTGCGCTGGGCCCAGCGGGCCTTCAACGACTTCGCCGTGGTGCCACCCGACACCGGCATCTGCCACCAGGTCAACCTGGAGTATCTGGCCCGGGTTGTCTTCACCCGGAACGGCTCGGCTGGGGAGGCCGGTCCGCTGGCCTACCCCGACACCCTGGTCGGTACCGACTCACACACCCCGATGGTCAACGGCCTCGGTGTGCTGGGCTGGGGTGTCGGCGGTATCGAGGCCGAGGCGGCCATGCTCGGCCAGCCGATGAGCATGCTGATCCCGCAGGTGGTCGGGCTGAAGCTGGTCGGTGAGCTGCAGCCGGGCACCACCGCCACCGACCTGGTGCTCACCGTCGCCGAACTGCTGCGACGCACCGGCGTGGTCGGCAAGTTCGTCGAGTTCTTCGGCCCC
>NZ_JBYCLB010000309.1:0-1530 GCF_057473705.1 Mycobacterium sp. TH-M15
ATCACCGCCTGGTGCGGACCGTCTTCGCCGGCGCCCATCGCATCGGTGAAAAAGTCATCGAAGAACCGGGTCCGCACCGCCAGCGAGTTGACCATCCGCCGCACCTGGCGCACGTGGTCAACGGCGCCTTCGGGCAGCTGGCCGTCGACCAGGCGGGTGAAGAAGTCGATGCCGACGGCGCGCACCAGCGGCGCCGCGAACGGGTCGTCGATGATCGCGTCGGGTTCCGCCGTCGCCAACGCTCGAGCGGCGGCGACCATGGTAGCCGTGGCCCCGACGCTGGAGGCCAGGTTCCAGGTGTCGTTGTCGGTGCGTGCCATCTGCTCAGCCCAACACGGCGGTGACGTAGGCCAGCTCGGCGAAACTGCCGTCGTCGTCGAGTGGCGCCAGCCCGTGCTCTGCGAGCAGCTCGTTGACGCTGCGGCTGCTGACCCGCCAGCCCTTGTCGGCGAGGTATGCGGCGGCCTCGTTGCGGTCACCGAAATAGATCAGCTCCGCCATGTCGAGGTCGACGCCGTGCCCGCGCCACCGGCCGGCCGCGGTCTGCATCCACTCGCGCAGCTTCTCCTCCTTGGCGGGGTCGAGATTCGGTGTGTTCTCGGTGGCGATCCGGCTGCCGGGCGCGCTCAAAGCGGTGACGTTGTCGAGCAGCCGGTCCTGCGCCTCCGCCGGGAGGTAACCCAGCAGGCCCTCCGCACTCCACGCCGTCGGCCGGCTGGGGTCGAAACCGGCGGCCCGCAGCGCCGCCGGCCAGTCGTCGCGCAGGTCGATGGGTACCGTCCGCCGGTCGGCGGTGGGCTGCGCCCCGAGCTCGGCCAGGGCGCGGGTCTTGAACTCGACGACCTCCGGCTGGTCGATCTCGTACACCGTAACGACCTCGCAGGGCTCGGCCGTCCACCTCAGCCGGTAGGCGCGGGCGTCCAGTCCCGCCGCCAGGATGACCACTTGGCGGATGCCGGCGCCCGCGTTGCCCACCGCGTCGAGGAAGAAGTCGTCGAAGAACCGGGTCCGCACCGCCATACTGTCGGCCATGCGGGCCATGCTCATCGCGCCCGGTACCGAAGTATCTGCCGGGTCGTCGAAGTCGGCCGGGTCGACGTCGCCGCGGGCCAGCCGGGTGAACAGCTCCACCCCGACCGCGCGCACCAGCGGCTCGGCGAACGGATCGGAGATCAACGGCCGCTCGGCGCGGCCGGCCATCGCGCGGGCGGCGGCCACCATGGTGGCGGTCGCGCCGACGCTGGAGGCCAGGTCCCAGGTGTCGTTGTCGGTGCGCGTCATTGCCAGGAACTCCCCTTCACTACCACGTCCACCGCCACAGCACGACAGCGGAAGCATCAGATATTTAGTCAGTATAACAACCTATCGGTGACTGTGCGCGGACCGGCCGACGGCAGCTGTTAGTCTCGTAGCGCATGGCCCGGCCTGCGGGTCGACGTATCACCACACCAGATATCCGACGCGACCACGTTTCGGCTGCGCAGGAGGAGAAAAGTGTTCTCGGCTTTCATCTCGTCACTGCGCACGGTC
>NZ_JBYCLB010000310.1:0-4495 GCF_057473705.1 Mycobacterium sp. TH-M15
CGGCCCAGCCGTTCGGCGGCGGCCTGCTCCTCGGCCAGGGTGTCCAGCAGCTGGTCCAGATCGGTGTCGGCTTTGGTCAGCCGGGTGAAGGCGCCCAACGGGTCACCGGGCTCGCGGGCCGCCGCGACGGCTTCCACCGCCGCGTCGCGCGCCTCGGTCAGCCGGGCGGCGTGCGTGCCCAGCTTCCGCCGGGCGCCGTGCAGCTGGGTGTTGGCCTGGGTGATCCCGGCCTCGATGTCGGTGATCGCCGCCGGCAGCGCCGCGACGGCGTGCCGGATGTCGGTGGCGGCGCTGTCGATCGCGTCCAGCAGCGTCTGGGCCTGCCCGATGCCCGACTCGGCGGCGCGCACCGCGTCGACGAGTTCGTCCTGCGCCTCGGGGGTGGACCGGGCCAGCAGTTCGCGCGCCCGGGTGATGTTGCGGTCGCCGAAGGCGACCCGGTCCTTGGCGGTCTTGACGTTGCCGGAGACCGAGCTCAGCGCGGCGGCGTCGAACTCTCGGTACAGCTCGGCCAGGTGGGTCTCGCCGGTGGGAATCCGCGCGGTGAGCTCGATCAGCTGCTGGGTCATGGTGTCCAGCCGGGTCGGGGCGTTGATCACCAGGTCACGCAGCTGCTCGAACGACGCGCGCTCGGTCTCCAGATCGCGGTCGGCCTTGGCGGCGGCGACGATCACGCCGGTCAGCAGCTCGCGCCGCTGCGCCGGCGTCTCCGGGATGGCGTCGTCGAGCTGCTGGCGCACGGTGAACGCATGAGCCAGTGCCTGCCGGGCGCTCTGCACCGCCTGCGCGAACGGCTGGGTGCGTTGCGTGCCGAACTCCTCGACCGCCAGCTCCAACTCGTTCTTGCTGGTGCGCAGCGCGTTGTCGACGGCGACCGCCTTCTCCCGGGAGAGGTCGTCGAGGGTGTGCACGCTGACTCTGCCCAGCGCCTCGGCGTCGGTGGCGTCGATCCGGCGGGCCGCCGCCAACTCCGCGCGACGACGCCGGCTGCGCCGGTGCCGCAGCAGCAGGGCCAGGCCCAGACCGCCGAGCGCCAGCGCGGCCCCGACGGCCAGGATCGGCAGCGGATTCAGGTGCACCGGTGCGGTCGCGGCGCCGAGCCCGGTGGCGGCCGCGACGGCGGCGCCGGCCCAGTTGCCCGCGTGCAGCGCCGGCTCGATCTGCCCGCGCTCCAGGCTCTCCACTTTCCGCGCGGTCATGCCGGTGATCCGGTCCGACACCAGGAACGCGTAGCTGCGGTCGGCGGTGGCCACCGCCAGCAACGCGTCGTAGTCACCGAGGTCGCTCAGCCGCGCCGTGCTGCGGGCCCAGCTGTCGGCGGTCTGCCCGGAGAACACGTCGACGTAGACCACCCAGAGCCGCAGGTGCCGGTCCGCGTAGAGCGTGTTGACGGCGTCCTGCACGGCGGCTCGGTCGGAGCCGGAGAGCACGCCCGCGTGGTCGGTGACCGGGGCGGTGAGCCGTGACGGCGGCTCCGCGACCGCGATCGGAGCACCAAGCAGCGCGGTGACCAGGAGCGTCAGCAGCACACCGGGCAGACGGTTGATACCCATGGCGGCCAATCTATGCGATCGGTGGCCGGGGTGGGGGGGACTGGCAGACTGTGGGTCGGTGAGCACGCAGCAGCACGGCCTCGACGACCGCTACTCCGAGGCCGACCGGGAACGACTGGCGGCCGAGCAGCCGAAGACCGGGGCGCTGCCCGGCACCGGCGGCCAGCACCGCACCGACTTCGCCCGCGACCGCGCCCGGGTGCTGCACAGCGCGGCGCTGCGCCGGCTGGCCGACAAGACACAGGTCGTCGGGCCGCGGGACGGCGACACCCCGCGCACCCGGCTGACCCACTCGCTGGAGGTGGCGCAGATCGGGCGCGGCATGGCGATCGGTCTGGGATGTGATCCGGACCTGGTCGACCTGGCCGGGCTGGCGCACGACATCGGGCATCCGCCGTACGGACACAACGGGGAGCAGGCGCTCGACGAGCTGGCCGCCGACTGCGGCGGCTTCGAGGGCAACGCGCAGAACTTCCGCATCCTCACCCGCCTGGAACCCAAGGTCGTCGACGCCCGGGGCGAGAGCGTCGGGCTGAACCTGACCCGCGCCGCGCTGGACGCCGTCACCAAATATCCGTGGTGGCGGGGGAGGGGCCGCAAGAAGTTCGGCTTCTACGACGACGACCGCGCCGCCGCCGACTGGATGCGCCGCGGTGCGCCGGCCGGGCGGTCCTGCCTGGAGGCGCAGATCATGGACTGGGCCGACGACGTCGCCTACTCGGTGCACGACGTCGAGGACGGTGTCGTCTCCGGGCGGATCGATCTGCGGGTGCTCGCCGACGACACCACCGCGGCGACCCTGGCCCGGCTCGGCGCGTCGGCGTTCCCGCAGGTCTGCGACGACGACCTGGCGGCGGCCGCCCAGCGGCTCTCCGAGCTGCCGGTGGTGGCCGCGGTCGGCAGATACGACGCGAGCCTGGCGGCGTCGGTGGCGCTCAAACGGCTCACCAGCGAGCTGGTCGGCCGATTCGCCTCGGCGGCGATCGCCGCCCCCCGGGACGCGGCCGGATCCGGCCCGCAGATCCGCTATCAGGCCGATCTGCGGGTGCCCCCGCTGGTACGCGCCGCGGGTGCCGGCCTGAAAACGCTTGCGGTGCAGTTCATCATCTCCGACGCACGGCACCGCGGGCTGCAGGCCCGGCAGCGCGAGCGGATCCACGCGGTGGCGGAGAAGCTGCGGAAGGGAGCGCCGGGAACGCTGGACCCGATCTTCGAGTCGGCGTTCCTCGCCGCCACCGACGACGGTGGCCGGTTGCGCGCCGTCGTCGACCAGATCGCCTCCTACACCGAGGGCCGGCTGGAGCGGGTCGCAACCGGCCCGGCCGGTTAGGCGCGGCGTCAGCCGAGCTTGCCGACCCGGTCCATCATCGCCCGGGCCACGTCGGTGCCGCTGGTCTCGGGGTGCCCGGATCCGGTCGCGTTCTCGGTTCCGGTGAATGCGATGAGCACCTCGACCAGGCAGTTCCCCCGCACGCCCAGCGCCCGGGTGTCCGGCGCCTTGGGGTTCTTGTCCAGGGTGATGCCCGCGGTCAGCAGGGTGTCGCCGGTCTCGACGTCGCGGATGTGCATCTCGCTGCCGGGCAGCCGGAACGGGTTGTCGGCGTCCATCGGCTCGGGGTTGGCCGGCTGGCCGTCGCAGCGCTTCCACCGCTCGGCGAACGTGGCGAAGAGCGCCTGGGCGTCGGCGGCGCTGGGCAGGGCGATCACGGCTTCGTCGACGAACATCACCGCCGAGCTGAGCGGGTGGAAATTCGCCTTGCCGGCCTGCGCGTCACCCCAGACCTCGCGGGCGTAGCTCTGCACCGGCGCGGACCGGTAGGCGCTCTGCGGCGCGACGTTCACCACCCCGGCGCAGTCGCCGGGCGAGGGGGCGGTGTCCATCTGGTCCAGGCCGCCGTAGGAGGGCGCAGTCGGGTTCTCTTCGAAGGGCTGGTCCAGCATCGTCGTCAGTTCGGCGCCGTCGAGCAGCACCTTCTTGACGGTCTCGCCGGTGACCACCCCGGCCGATCGGTGTGACGAACCGGGGAAGAGCAACCACCCCAGCAGCACCAAACCGGCGACGACGCCGCCGACGGGGGGCGCCAACCGCACCCAGGTCGATTTCGCCGGACTCATCTCTCCTCCTGACAGCGGGCGGCCGCCCCGGGCATTAAAGCACGGTGCGACGGCGACCGTCGGGATACCCGTCGCGCTCTACACTGAGCCAATGGCCGGCCGCATCTCCGATCGCGACATCGCGGCCATCCGCGAACGAGTCCGAATCGAGGACGTCGTCGGGGACTACGTCCAGCTCCGCCGGGCCGGGGCCGACTCGCTGAAGGGGCTCTGCCCGTTCCACAGCGAGAAGACACCGTCGTTTCACGTCCGGCCCAACCACGGCCACTTCCACTGTTTCGGCTGTGGCGAGGGCGGCGACGTGTACGCCTTCGTCCAGAAAGTCGAGCATGCCAGCTTCGTGGAGGCGGTCGAGCTGCTGGCCGACCGGATCGGCTACACCATCACCTACACCGGTGCCGGCACCAGCCCCCAGCGCGACCGGGGCAGCCGGAGCCGGCTGATCGCCGCCAACGCCGCCGCCGCCGGGTTCTACGCCGACGCGCTGGCAGCCGAGGAGGCCGCCTCGGCGCGGCGCTACCTGACCGAACGCAACTTCGACGCCGCGACCGCGCAGCACTTCGGCTGCGGATTCGCCCCCTCCGGCTGGGACACGCTCACCAAACACCTGCAGCGCAAGGGATTCGAGTTCAAGGAACTGGAGGCCGCCGGCCTGTCCCGGCAGGGCCGCCGCGGGCCGATCGACCGGTTTCACCGTCGGCTGCTGTGGCCGATCCGCAGCACGGCCGGCGAGGTGATCGGCTTCGGGGCGCGGCGGATCTTCGACGACGACCCGATGGAGGCCAAGTACGTCAACACCCCGGAGACGGTGCTGTACAAGAAGTCGA
>NZ_JBYCLB010000311.1:0-3977 GCF_057473705.1 Mycobacterium sp. TH-M15
TGGAGCGCACCCGCGACTTCGCCGTCTTCAAGGCGGTCGGCGTCAACACCCGGTCGGTGCTGGCCGGGCTGATCCTGCAGGCGGTGCTGATCGCGGTGATCGCCGCGCTGATCGGCGGCGTGCTTGCGGTGGCGATCGGGCCGCTGTTCCCGATGTTGGTGGTGGTGACGCCGGCGGCGTTCGTGCTGTTGGTCGTGACCGCGGTGGTGATCGGGTTGCTGGCCAGCCTGGCCGGCCTGCGACATGCGGTGACCATCGACCCGGTGCTGGCGTTCGGGGGCCCCTAGCCATGGCTAACCTGCGCATCACCGACCTGGTCGTCGAGTACGGCAACGCCGGCGAGCCGGTGCGCCCGATCGACGGGCTGAACCTGGAGATCGAACCCGGGTCGCTGGTGATCCTGTTGGGCCCCAGCGGGTGTGGGAAGACCACGCTGCTGTCCTGCATGGGTGGCATCCTCAGTCCGGCCTCCGGGCGGATCCAGGTCGGCCAGATCGACCTCACCGCGCTGGACCGGCGGGCGCTGAACACCTATCGCCGGCACACCGTAGGGATCGTGTTCCAGTCGTTCAACCTGGTCGCCAGCCTGACCGCGCTGGAGAACGTGATGGTGCCGATGTGGGCGGCCGGTATGCACCGGCGTGCGGCGCGGCAGCGGGCCGGCGACCTGCTGACCCGGGTGGGGTTGCACGACCGGATGGACCACCGGCCGGGTGACCTCAGCGGCGGTCAGCAACAGCGGGTCGCGGTGGCGCGGGCCGTCGCACTGGACCCGCCGCTGTTGCTCGCCGACGAGCCCACCGCCCACCTGGACTACGTCCAGGTCGAGGAGGTGTTGCGGTTGATCCGGGAGCTGGCCAGCGGCGACCGGATCGTGGTGGTGGCCACCCACGACACCCGGATTCTGCCATTCGCCGACCGGGTGGTGCGGATGATGCCGGGCGTCGCCGAGATCGACCGTGAGCCGGAGACCGTGCACCTGGACAGCGGCTCGGTGCTGTTCGAGCAGGGCAGTATGGGCGATCTGATCTACGTGGTCGACCAGGGGGAGCTCGAGGTGGTGCAGAGATCGCCGGACGGCGCCGAGGAGACGCTCCGGGTCGCCATCCCCGGCGACTATCTCGGCGAGATCGGCCCGCTGTTCCGGATGGGTCGCTCCGCCACCGTGCGGGCGCGCACCGACGCGGTGGTCACCGGCTACACCGTGCTGGCGTTCCGCCGGCGACTGGAGGTGTCCGCGGAGGGTATCCCGGTCGAGAAGCTGGTTATCGACCGCGGGGTCGGCGGAGCCGGTCTGGGCGTTGACGCGGACAAGGCCGACGCGGCCGAGGCCGCCGACGCCGACGAGGCCGTCCGGGCCGACGAGGCGGACGAACAGCCGGCCGACGCGGAGTGATCCGGCACGCGGCTCAGAGCATGCCGTGGCCGCGGAACCAGTCGAGCGCGGCGCGGATCGCCGGTTCGATCGGCGCCACCACGTAGCCCAGCTCGCGCACCGCCTTGTCGCTGCGGTACCGGTAGCGGTCGGTGAACGCGTAGCCGACGGTGCACGAGTTGACGTTCACCTCCCGGCGGGTGACGAGCTCGAGCAGGTCGCCGCCTTTGCCGGCGACCCACGCCACCGGGTGCGGCAGCCCCCGTCGCGGCGCTTTCACCCCGGCCTGGTGGGCCACCCGCTCGATGAAGTCCCGGTAGGTCAACGGCTGCCCGCCCAGGATGTAGCGCTCGCCGCGCTTTCCGTGCTGCCAGGCGGCGACCATGCCGCGGGCCACCTCACGCACGTCGGCGAAGTTGTTGTACCCGGGCGTCCAGAGCGGCAGCTTGCGTCTGGCGACGTTGATGATCAGCCGACCGGAGCTGGGCTTGGCGTCCCGCGGCCCGACCAGGTAGGTGGGGCTGACGACCACCGCGTCCAGCCGGTCGCAGGCCCGGTACACCAGTTGTTCGCCCTGCCATTTGGTGACCGCGTAACCCGACGCCAGCTTGGCGGTGTCCATCGCCCACGGGGTCTCTTCGTCGGCGTCCTCGCCGGGTGCGGCGGGGCCGAAGGGGTTCACCGTCGAGGTGTGCACCAGCCGCGGTGTGCCGGCCGCGATCGCGGCGTCGATGACGGCTCGGGTGCCGCCGATGTTGGTGGCCGTCATCGCCGGGGACGCCCGGCGGCGAGTGGAGACATCTCCGGCGCAGTGGAACACCACATCGGCCCCGGTGAACGCCCGGCGTAGGTCGTCAGCTGACCGCAGGTCGGCCATCACCCACTCGACCGACAGGTCGGCCGTCGAGCGGGTGTCGGTGCTCGCCCGCCGGGTCGCGGTGACGGTGTGGCCGAGCCCGATCAACTCGGCGGTGAGATTGGCCCCGAGCAGCCCACTCGCGCCGGTCACCACCGCGTGCGCCATGATCGCTCCCGTCGAGCTGCCCCGTCGACGTGCTGCGCCGGAACGGCATGTCTGCCTTGTGGATTCCCGTCGGCTAGCTTACCGACAGATCGCTGAGGTCGGTGGCCGGCGGGGTCACCGACGCGATCGACGGCACCTGGTCGGCCCACGGGCGCACCGACTCCAGCTGGGCGGCGAGCGAGACGATGGTGGCCTCGTCGTTGGTCCGGCCGACCAGGTGCACCGCTTCGGGCAGGCCGTCGGCGGCGATTCCGGCCGGAACCGAGATGGCCGGCTGGCCGGTGAACGGCTGGGCGAAGGTGAATGGGATGAAGGTGAACATCCGCAGCAGCGCCCGGGTCGGCCCGACGCCCTCGAAGTAGCCGATCCGTACCGGCGGCTTGGCCAGCACCGGCGTCAGCAGCACGTCGATGTCGGCGCCCCGGCGCAGCGACCGCTCGGTCAGCCGCTCCCGGGCGGCCAGTGCACGGCGGGCCAGCCAGTCCGGGACCAGCCGGCTGGTGCGCGCTTCGGACTGCATCCGGCGCTCCAGCAGCTCCTGGTTCGGCAGCCGCTCGAGTTCGTGTTTGAAGCCGTTCATGAACAACACCAGTCCGGCGGCGATGGCGGTCGGCGGGTAGATGGGATCACGCTCGACCACCTCGTGGCCGAGTGAACGCAGCAGTTCGGCGGTCTCCAGCACCGGGCGGCGCACCTCGTCGCTGACCGGTACCGGAAGCATCGGCTTGAACGACATCGCGATCCGCAGCCGGCCGGGCGGGCGGGACGCCGCCTCGGTCAGCGGCGGCGCCGGCGGCGGCGACGGGATCTCGTCGTCCGGCTCGGGGCCGGTCATGGCGTCGTGCAGCAGGGCGGCGTCCAGCACGCTGCGGGTCAGCGGCCCGATGTGGTTCAGGCCGTGGAACCGATAGGCGCGCTCGGGTGCCTCCTTGGTGCTGACCCGGCCGCGCTGGCCCTTGAGGCCCACCAGCCCGCAGCAGGCGGCCGGGATGCGGACCGACCCGCCGCTGTCGCTGCCGATCGCCCCGGGAACCATGCCGGCGGCCACCGCGGCGGCCGATCCGCCGCTGGAGCCCCCGGTCGTCCGGTACAGGTTCCACGGGTTGCGGGTCATGCCCCAGGTCGCCGATTCGGCCACCGGGTAGGCGCCGAACTCCGACAGGTGCGTCTTGCCGATGATCACCGCGCCGGCCTCCCGGAGCCGGCGCACCGCGGCGCTGTCGGCGCTGGCCGGGCCGGTGTCGATCGCGGTGCCGCACAGGGTGGAGACGCCGGCGACGTCGGTGTCGTCTTTGACCGCGATCGGCACACCCGCCAGCGGCAGATCCTCCCCGGCGGCCAGCCGCTCCGCCACCCTCCTGGCCTCGGCCAGCGCGCCGTCGACCAGGACCACCCGGAATGCGTTCACCGCCGGGTCGAGCCGGGTGATCCGATCCAGGTAGAGCTCGACGAGTTCCCGCGGGGAGACCTCGCCGTCCCGCACCAGCTGGGCTTGCCGCGCGACACCGGCGAATGCCAGCTGCTGGTGATCTGCGGTCGACATGGCGCCCCTTTCCCGGTACCGACGGTACCATATTA
>NZ_JBYCLB010000312.1:0-10792 GCF_057473705.1 Mycobacterium sp. TH-M15
ACAGCGGGCTGAAGCTCGCCGAGGTCTGCAAGCGGCTCGGCGTGACCACCGGCTCCTTCTACCACTTCTTCGCCAGCTGGTCGGTGTACACCAGCCAGCTGGTCCGCTACTGGATGGACGAGCACACCCTCAAGCAGGTGGAGTTGCTGCGCGCCGAACCGGACCCACGCCGCCGGATCGACTTGGCGATTCAGGTCGGCTTGTCGCAACCGCACGGCGCCGAGGCCGCGATCCGCTCCTGGAGTTCGGCGGACCCCGAGGTGCATGCGTTGCAAACCGAGGTCGACCAGATCCGCTACGACATCATGTACGAATCTTCGCTGGCGATCCTGGGCCAGCAGCGGTCGGCGCAGCTCTTCGCCAGCTGGTCGCTGTACCTGCTGGTGGGCTACGAACAAACCCTGCTGCCCCGCGACGGCACGGTGCTGGAGTGGATCGCCGATCAGCTGCTGCACGCGCTCGACTCGGGCCGCTTCGCCGACACCGCGGTCGGCTGACCGCGGATGACGCCGCACGGCCGGCGCCGCGGTGCCGGCGAACGGTTCGGGCGGTTCGTCCGGCGCTCCGGGTACCTGACCACGTGGCTGATCCTGGGGCCGGCGATCGGCGCCATCGCCGGACTGGGCGCCGTCGCGTTCTTTCTGGCGCTGCGCTACGCCACCGATTTCCTGCTCGGCTACCTCGCCGACTACCGCATCCCGACGCCGTTCAGCGAGGGCGGCGACCCGGGCTCGCCCGGCTTCCGCCGGCCGTGGGCGATCCCGCTGATCACCACCGGTGGCGCACTGCTCTCGGCGCTGGTCGTCGCCTGGTTCGCCCCCGAGGCCGAGGGCCACGGCACCGACGAGGCCATCGAGGCGGTGCACACCGATCCGCGCGGCATCCGCGCCCGGGTGGTGCTGGTGAAGCTGGTGGCCAGCGCGCTGACCATCGGCTCCGGCGGCTCCGGTGGACGTGAGGGACCGACCGCACAGATCTCGGCCGGATTCGGCTCGTTGCTGACCCGCCGGCTGAACCTGTCCGACGACGACGGCCGGCTGGCGGTCGCTCTCGGCATCGGCGCCGGCATCGGTGCCATCTTCAGCGCCCCGCTCGGCGGGGCGGTGCTGGCCGCGTCGATCATCTACCGGCGGGACCTGGACTATCGGGTCCTGATACCGGGCCTGCTCACCTCGGGCACCGCCTACGCGGTGCGGGGTGCGGTCCTCGGCTTCACACCGATGTTCGGCTTCGTCGACGCCGAGTACCGGTTCGAGGACGTCGGTCCGCTGCTGTGGTTCGTGGTGCTGGGGATCGGCGCGGCGGCGGCGGGCTACCTGTACGCCCGGATCTTCCACGCCACCGTGGCGCTGACCCGCCGGCTGCCCGGCGGGCCGGTGCTCAAGCCGACGGTGGGCGGCCTGCTGGTCGGGCTGCTCGGGCTGGCGCTGCCGCAGGTACTCAGCAGTGGCTACGGCTGGATTCAGCTGGCCACCAGCCGGGCGGCGCTGCTGACCATCCCGCTCTGGATCGTGGTGGTGCTGCCGCTGGCCAAGATCGTCGCCACCGCGCTGACCGTGGGCACCGGCGGCTCCGGCGGCCTGTTCGGCCCGGGCGTGGTGATCGGCGCGTTCGTCGGGGCGGCCACCTGGCGGCTGGGTCACCTGTTCGAGCTGCCCGGGGTGCCCGACCGGCCGGACGTCTTCGTGGTGGCCGGGATGATGGCCTGCTTCGGCAGCGTGGCGCACGCCCCGCTGGCGCTGCTGGTGATGGTGGCCGAGATGACCGGATCCTTCGCGGTGGTGCCCGGAGCGATCCTGGCGGTCGGCATCGCCGCGCTGCTGACCTACCGCAGCCCGGTGACCATGTACCGGGCGCAGCGCCTGGACCGGGCCAGCGTCGCCGCCGAAACCGGCGGTTGACCGCTCAGATCGCGCGGATGTTCTGCACCGGCAGCCGCGGGCCGCGGCGCGGCTGCACCGCCAGCCCGCTGACCTCCAGTAGCCGGACCACCCGATGCCGGTGCGGGCGCATCGGCTCCAGCAGATCGACCATCGCGTCGTCGTCGACCGGGCGGCCCAGCAGCGTCCAGCCGATCATCTTCGGGTAGTGGTAGTCGCCGACCGAGAGCGCATCGGCGTCGCCGAACGCGCGTTGGGCGGTCTCGGCGGCGGTCCACACCCCGACCCCGGGCAGCGACGTGAGTGCCATCCGCGCCTCGGCCGCCGGCCGCCCGGTCAGTCGCTGCAGCGAACGCGCCCGCTGTGCGCAGCCGACGACGGTGCGGGCCCGACCCGGGTCGACGTTGGCGCGATGGAACTCCCAGGACGGGATCGCCCGCCACACCTCGGCCGCCGGCGGCACCCGCATCCGGGCCGGCGCCGGCCCCGGCGCCGGGGTGCCGAACCGGGTGACCAGCCGACGCCAGGCCCGGAACGCGTCGGCGCCCGGGACACGCTGCTCGAGCACCGCCGGGATGAGCGCCTCAAGTACCTGGCCGGTGCGGCCGAGCCGAAGCTGCGGCACTCGCCGCTGCGCCGCGGCGATGGTGGGTTCGGTCGGCGCGAAGTCGCTCGGGTCGTCGTCGGCCCCGAGCAGCGCCGGCAGCGCATCGAGAAACTCCTCGGCGCCGTCGCCCCAGGCGGTGCAGGCGACGGCGTCCCGCGCGGGCTGGCTGATCCGCGCCGTCACCGGCCCGGTCTCCAGGCTGCTGGTCCGCCAGACCGCACCGTCGGCGGCGATCTGGAAGCACGGATCCAGTGGTCCGCGCCGCAGCGGGGCCAGGGTGAGGCCCGGAGTGACCGCACCCGGGAAGGTGACCGTGCGGACGTGCTGGATGTCGATGCCGCGATCATAAGATCACCGGCAGCCGTTGACCGCATCGGCCGGCCACGCCACGATGACATGGTGGCCACCCCGTTCGACGACCCGCAGGCCGAGCTGGCGTGGATGTTCCTGCAAAGCCTCTGCGACGCCGGCGACCTGGAGGAGGGCTTCGCACTGCTCAGCGAGGACTTCACCCACTGGAGCATCAGCACCGGCGAATCGGTCGGCAAGGCGGCGCTGCGCCGCTGGGCCGAACAGCGCCGAGGCACCGTGGAGCTCACCCTCGATCTGATCCGCTGCGTGAACGAGGGCGAGACCGTGGTGATCGAGGCGCAGGCCGACCTGGTGACCGCCGACGGGCCGCGGTATCACAGCCCGTTCGTCTTCCTGTTCGAGACCCGCGACGGCCGGATCGTGTCGGTGCGTGAGTACGGCGACCCCCGGCTGGCCGCCCAGGTGATCCCGTCCCCACCGTGAACCGGGCCGTGCCGCGAGCCGCGCGCCGTTCAGTCGGGGGAGCCGCCAACGCAGTGTTCTTGGACCGGGAACCACGCCAGGCAGAGCATGTCCGCTCGGGCACGACGCCGTATCACCCAGCTGTGGCCGGTGGCGACAGCCAGGAGATCCGCCGCGATCTGATCGACCTGCTCGGCGTCGGAAGCACGTGTCCCCGTGCAGCTTCCGATGGCGGAGTAAACGAGGCGCGAAACCCGGATCTCGGTTCGAATGCGTGTCCCGATGTCTGGATGGACAACGGGCGCGTTGATGGCGCTCGCCAGTCGAGATCGGAGATCGATCGGTTCGGGTTCACATCGGCGTACCAACCCGGGGTTGCCGGTGATGACGGCCAGCACGTCGGCGGAGAGTTCGCCCACGGTGATGTCTTGCTCGTTCGCCTGAGCCCGGAGGGCCGCGTAGACCACCTCGTTGACCGGCGCGAAGATCACGTCCTGCGCACCAGGCATCGGGTCCGACGCGTCACGCCCAGCCGCACCCTCGTTGTGGCCCACCGCGTCTCCGTCGTCCGCGGCCGGCTCGGCTGCAGCGAGCATCCGCTGACTGAGGTCCAGGCATTGCGCTTCCCCGACGCCGTTGAACGAATACGCCAACCGGTGCACCTCGAAGGCGAAGCCGCGCAACTCGTCACCGGCTGCACCGGCATGCCCGGCGTGCAACGCTTTGCGACGATTCATCTCACATCCTCCTGCGGGCATGACGGGCACCTGCGGTCCTGCTACGAAGCGGTAACCCCGGTTCTGCGGCAGGGCGTCACGTACAGGGTTGACGGTAGGACCGGTGGGTTATCGGAACAAACCCCGCGCATTACCGGGGCGTAAACACATCGCGAACAGCCGCGGCAGGCATTCAGGCCACCACACCCCGGCCGATTCATTCGGAGACGAGATCACCGATGTGACGCTGCACCGGAACAGCGGCTCGACAGCAGAGACCTATCGCGACCCGACGGTGATCTCGGCTTTGTCCGGGTAGAACGCGACGTGGCCGGCGATGGCGGAGACCGCCGGGAACGGCTGCCGGTAGGTCCAGGCCGCATCGGCGACGGTGCTGCCCGACGGTGTGCGGACGCTGTAGTAGCTCGCGTCGCCCTTGAACGGGCAGTAGCTTTCGGTCTCGGCCGGGGTGAGTAGCTGCTGGGCGACGTCGATCAGCGGAATATATTGCACCGCAGCGTGTCTCGACTCACGCAGGGTGAGCGCGTCGTCGGTCTCGGCGATCACTTCACCGGCGATACGGACGGTGACGTGGGCGCCGGTCGGCTCCACGGTGATCGGGTATTCGGCGGTCGGGGTCAGCACGGGTCGTTCGGTCATGGTCACTCCCTGTTCGGCTTATAGCTCCCCAACGCGCCACGCCCGGTCACTTCTTCCCGCGCGTCTCCTTGCGGTCGCGCATCGCCATCCAGAACCGGGCCGCCGCCCGAATCGAGTCTTCCACCGGCCGGGGCTGCCAGCCCAGCTCGCGGACCGCCTTGTCGTGGTCGACGGCGGCCTCGGCGCGCATCATCCGCACCGAGGTCACCGACAGCTCGGCGTCGGTTCCGGTCAGCCGGGCCTTCAGGCTGCCCATCCCGGCCAGCCCGTAGAGCGCCGGCACCGAGATCGACCGCCGCGGCGGCGGCACGCCGGCCTCGTCGGCGGCGGTGCGGACCAGCTCGTCGTTGCTGACCATCCGCTCGGAGATCAGGTAGCGCTCGCCGGGGCGGCCGTGTTCGGCCGCCAGGATCAGCGCCCGGGCCGCGTCGTCGACCCCGACCGCCTCGGCGGCGATGCCGCGCATGATGAACGGCAGCTTGGAAAAGACGGCGCCGGCGATGAACGCACCGTGCGGGGTCCGTCCCCAGTCGCCGTCGCCGTAGGTGGTCGAGACGCACATCGCCACCGCCGGCAGGCCGCGCTCGGCGGCGTACCGCAGCACCATCTCCTCGGCCTGCACCCGAGACCGCACATACGGGGTGATGCCGTGTCGGCGGATCGGGTCGGCCTCGCTCGCCCGCTGTCCGCGCCGCCGGCCCACGGTGACGTAGCTGCTGGTGAAGACGAAGCGGCGCAGGTCCGCGACGATCTCCGGTTCGCAGGCCACCTGCAGGGCGTTGCGCAGCCCGTCGACGTTGGTGCGAAACAGCGGGGCCGGATCACGCAGCCAGGCGCGGGTGTCGACGACGCAGTGGTAGACGACGTCGCAGCCGGTCATCGCCGCGCGCACGGTCTCGGTGTCGAAGACGTCGCCGTGGAACCGGGTGACGTCCAGGTCGTCGATGCCGGCCGTGTTGGCGCCGGACCGCACCATGGCGCGCACCGGCATCCCGGCGCCGACCAGCTGCCGGGTGACGTGCGAGCCCAGGAAGCCGTTGGCGCCGATCACCAGCGCGGGCCCGCTCACGACTGCCCCCCGTGCCGGGCCAGCCAGGCGGCCGCGTCGTCGTCGAGGGTGCCCAGCCGCTCGGCGTTGCGGCACCACGTCAACGCTGCCCGGAAGAACCGCAGCGGGTTGTAGACGTCCTCCTGACGGGACCACAGCCCGTCGCCGGCGTAGCTCACGATCGAGATGTTGGTGGCGCTGATGACGGTGCCGTCGCCGGGATCGGCCATCGGGTTGTCCAGCTCGCAGATGACCCGGCCGGTGGGTTCGTCGATCACCGTCCACAGCGACGGGAACGCGGTCATGTGGCTGCCCGGGAAGGTGGTCATGGTCTTGCGGATCCAGGCACGCACCTCGTCGCGGCCGTGCATGGTGCCGGCCGCGTGCTCGACGTACTCGACGTCGGGGGTGTAGTGGGCCACCCAGGCATCCCAGTTCTTGGTGGCGGCCGCATCGGCGACGGTCTGCTCGAAGGTGTGGAAGGCCGAGGTCAGCTCCGCGCGGCTGAATCGCGGGGTGGTCACGTCAAGAACTAGAACACGTTCTAGCTGGGTTTGTCGAGCTACGCCGGTTGGGGCGCGGCGGCGGCAGCACCCAAACCGGCCCCGATGACCGGGGATGGGACGATAATCGACGCTATGACCGCTAACAAGGCAATCCTGGCCGGTGGCTGTTTCTGGGGGATGCAGGACCTGATCCGCAGGCAGCCGGGGGTGGTGTCCACCCGGGTCGGCTACACCGGCGGCACGGTGCCCAACGCCACCTACCGCCACCACGACGGCCACGCCGAGGCGATCGAGATCAGCTACGACCCGGCCCGCACCGGCTACCGCACCCTGCTGGAGTTCTTCTTCCAGATCCACGATCCGACCACGCCGAACCGGCAGGGAAACGACATCGGGACCAGCTACCGCTCCGCGATCTTCTACCTCGACGACGAGCAGCAGCGGATCGCCCTGGACACCATCGCCGACGTCGAGGCGTCCGGGCGCTGGCCCGGCCGGGTGGTCACCGAGGTCAGCCCGGCCGGCGATTTCTGGCCGGCCGAGCCCGAGCACCAGGATTATCTGGAGCGCGTCCCCGGCGGGTACACCTGCCACTACATCCGGCCGGACTGGACGCTGCCGCACCCGGCGGACGCCAGCCGGTAGTCGTCATGCGCCCGGCCCGGTGGCCGGACCCGCAGACCTGTTGTGCTGCCCGACGACCGGTGCTGAACTTGTCTTATCGAGTACACCGACGATCGGAGGACGCCATGAAGCTATCGACGCGCAATCAACTCACCGGGACCGTCGCCGAAGTCGACATGGGTAGCGTGATGGCGATCGTGAAGGTGCGCCTGGACGGCGGGAACCAGCTGGTCACCTCCTCGGTCACCAAGGACGCCGCGTTGGAGCTCGGCCTCAAGGCCGGCCAGCCGGCGACGGTGTTCATCAAGTCGACCGAGGTGACCGTCGGCGTGGCCTGACCTCACGCGGCCATCGGCTCCGGCCGCACCGGCCGGGTGGTGCGGCCGCCGGACGGCAGCGCCAACCGGACGATCTTGCGCACCACGGTGCCGAACTGCTTCGCCAGCGGTCCGGTGTTGTACGGGATGCCGTAACGCCGGCAGATCTCCCGCACCTCGGGGGCGATCTCGGCGTAGCGATGCGCCGGCAGGTCCGGGAACAGGTGGTGCTCGATCTGGAACGACAGGTTGCCGGAGAGGATATGGAAGAGCGTGCCGCCGGCCAGGTTCGCCGAGCCGAGCACCTGCCGGACGTACCACATCCCGCGGGACTCGCCCGCGGCCTCCTCGACGGTGAACTCCTGGGTGCCGTCCGGGAAGTGCCCGCAGAAGATGATGGTGAACGCCCACACGTTGCGGATCAGGTTGGCCGACAGATTGCCGGCGAAGACGAACGGCGCGAACGGACCGGCCAGCAGCGGGAACGCCAGGTAGTCCTTCAGGATCTGCTTTCGGGTCTTGCGCCAGGTCTCGGTGAGCATCTGGCGCTTGTCGCGGAAGCCGATCTCCCCGGCCCGGATCCGCTCGGTCTCCAGTTCGTGCACCGCCACCCCGTACTGGCAGAGCACCATCAGCAGGAACGCGTAGATCGGGTTGCCCAGGAAGTACGGCTCCCAGCGCTGAGCCTCGCTCATCCGCAGGATGCCGTAGCCGATGTCACGGTCCATCCCGACGATGTTGGTGTAGGTGTGGTGCATGTAGTTGTGCGAGTGCCGCCACTGATCGGACGGGCAGGCGGTGTCCCACTCGAAGGTCTGCCCGCGCAGCGCCGGATCGCCCATCCAGTCGTACTGGCCGTGCATCACGTTGTGGCCGATCTCCATGTTGTCCAGGATCTTCGCGCACCCCAACATCGCGGTGCCGGCCAGCCAGGCCGGCGGCAGGATGCCGAGGAACAGCAGCGCTCGCCCGCCGACCTCCAGGGTGCGCTGCGCCTTGACGACCTGACGGATGTAGTCGGCGTCGCGCTCACCGAGGTCGTCGAGGACCCGTTGCCGGATGGCGTCCAGCTCGCGGCCGAACTCGTCGGCCTGCGCCGGGGTCAGGGCGGGCTGTGATCGGGTCATCTCGGGTTCTCCTCGGCTGGTTTGGTGGTGAGGTTTCGGGGTCACAGCGCCAGGTCGACGTCGCCGACCGGCACCGAGACGCAGATCTGGATGTCCTCGTCGGCGTCGTCGGAGACGGTGCCGGTGACCAGGTTTCGCACCGCGCCGCGGGTCTTGCGGCAGGTGCAGCTGTGGCAGATGCCCATCCGGCACCCGCTGGCCGGCTGCAGGCCGGCCGACTCGGCCTGATCGAGCAGCGACCGGCCGTCGTCGCGGATCTCGATCCGCGCGCCGAGGAAGGCCACCCGTCCACCGGACGGGTCGGCGGCCACCGCCGTCGGCGGCCGGAAGCTCTCCCAGATCGCGTCGTCGCGCTGCGCGCGCACCGCGGCAACCAACCCGGGCGGTCCGCAGACGTACACCGCGTCCGGGGCCGGCATCGCGGCGCGCAGATGGTCGGGGCCGAACCGGCCGGCGACGTCGCCGGCGTCCGCCGACCGGGGGTATCCGTGCAGCACCCGCACTCCGGGGATCGCGGCGAGTTCGTCGTGGTAGACCGCTTCGGCGCGGCAGCGGGCGTAGTGCAGGAAGGCGATCTCGCCGGGGTGGCCCTCGGCTCTCAGGGTGCGCAGCATGGACAGCACCGGGGTGATCCCACTTCCGCCGGAGACCAACAGGACCCGGCGGGGCCGGACCTTCGGGAGCACGAAGTCGCCGCCGACGCCCGCCAGGCCGACCACCATTCCCGGCCGGGCGTGCCGGTACAGGTGGTTCGAGACCAGACCGCCGTCGTGTACGCCGACGGTCAGCTCGATCAGCTCGTCGCCCTCGGCATTGGCCGGCGAGTAGCACCGCGCCCGGCGCCGCCCCCCGATGTCGACGGTGACGGTGACGTGCTGCCCGGCCCGGAACCCGGCGAAGGCGGCGTTGGGACGCAAGGTCAAGGTGACGCTGCGCGGGGTGCCGCGACGGACCGCGACGACCTTGGCCCGGGCCTCCGACCGGGTCCAGGTGCCCGACACCAGCTCGGTGTAGCGGTCGATGCCGCCCGGTCCGGTCAGCTGACCTACCAGGCTCGAGCCGGTCACCTTCCGGACCAATATTTGGGTGAACATGTGTACACGGTTGCCTTGTTGCCTCCGGCGAGTCAAGGGGAATTCGGTAATTGTGGTAGCGTTCACACCGTGAACAGTCGTCCACCGACCTCACGGTCGCGGCGACCGCGGCCGGAGCGTGACCGGAGCCCGCGCCCCGAGCGAGTCTCCCGCGGGGAACGCAAGGAGGCGACCCGGCGGGCGATCATCGGCGCCGCGCTGAAGCTGACCGAAGACCGAAGCTTCGGCGCACTGAGCCTGCGGGAGGTCACCCGCGCGGCGAACATCGTGCCGGCCGCCTTCTACCGGCATTTCGAGTCGATGGACGCCCTCGGCCTGGTACTGATCGATGAGTCGTTCCGGGCGCTGCGGGAAACCCTGCGCGAGGCCCGCAGCGGGAAGGTCGACCCGGCCCGGGTGATCGAGTCGTCGGTGGAGGTTCTGGCCGACAGCGTGGCCGCCCGCCGCGAGTACTGGCGGTTCATCAACCGCGAGCGCTCCGGCGGGGTGACCGTGCTTCGCTATGCGATCCGAACCGAGATCCGGCTGATCACCTCCGAACTCGCCGTCGACCTGGCCCGGTTCCCCGGGCTGGAGGAGTGGACCACCGAGGACCTCAACGTGCTGGCCGGGCTGTTCGTGAACTCGATGATCAGCATCGCCGAGGCGATCGAGGAGACCCGCGATCCGACGGGCCCGACCGATATCAAACGCGCTGCGGTCAAACAACTTCGGATGATCACCATCGCCGCCGCAGGCTGGCGCAGCAAGCCGTGATCGGCGAGAGGCGGTGAGCGACACCCGGCGTGCGGTGGCACGACGGCCACGCCCAATGCGGGTCCCGGGACTACGATCCCGACGGCGGTTGGGTGTATGGGGCCTCGACCGGCTTTCAACGGGACAAGGGCATCATCCGGCGACGGGTCCGTCGTCGCTGCGCCGGCCGGCCCACGGAGTGTGGGTGCTGGGCGGATTCGGCAACACGGGTTGCCCACGGCCCGTAACCGGCCAGCACCATCGCGGCTACCTCGGGTCCCGCCACATCTGCCACAGCGTCGGCCCGCGGTCCGGCAGCACGATCTCGCCGGTGACTCGGAAGCCGAATCGCTGGTAGTACGCGATGTTCTCGAACTTGCTGGACTCCAGATACGCCGGGCAGTGTTCGGCGTCGCAGCGATCCAGCCGAGACGTCATCAGCGCCTGCCCGTAGCCGCGACCGCGGACCGTGGGGTCGCTGCCGAGCACCGCCAGATACCAGTGCGGCTCCTCCGGGTGCACCGCGTCCATCATGTCGTTCACCGTGCGCGCCCTGCTCATCAGCCCCCGGCCGAAGGCCGGTAGGAGCGCTGGCAGCATCCGTAGCTGCCGCCGCCAGGTCAGCCGCCACCGGCCGGGCGGGTCCCACAGCGCCGCCCCGCCGACCCGTGCGCCGCCGCGGGCGACCTCCACCCCGCCGCCGC
>NZ_JBYCLB010000313.1:0-2128 GCF_057473705.1 Mycobacterium sp. TH-M15
TCTTCGGCTCGCGCACGTCCAGCCACCATTGGGCGGTCATCGACACCGAGCCGACCAGCGCCTGGGCGTACAGCGGGGCCGTCTCGGGGTCCAGGCCGCGGCGGGAGAAATCCCCGGCCAGGATCGACGAGACCTGGTTGACGGCGTCGTTGAGCAGGGTGGAGTAGGTGCCCGAGCTGATCGACGTCGGTGAGTCGCGGATCAGGATGCGGAACCCGTCGGTGTGCTCCTCGACGTAGGTCAGCAACGCCAGGGCCACCCGCTCGACCCGCAGCCGGGACCGGTTGTTCGTCGCCCTGGTCAGCGACGAGGTGATGCCGTCCAGCAAAGCCGACATCTCCCGGTCCACGACCACCGCGTACAGTCCCTCTTTGCCGCCGAAGTGCTCGTAGACCACGGGCTTGGAGACGTTCGCCCGCTGCGCGATCTCCTCGATCGAGGTACCCTCGTAGCCGCGTTCGGCAAACAGCGTCCGGGCGACGTCGATCAGCTGGTGGCGACGTTCGCTGCCGGTCATCCGGGCCCGCGGTGCGCGAGCCGCCTTATCGATGGCAGCCACGAAGGTCAGCCTATCGGCTGGACCCGGCGTCCAGGCAGGTTCGCGTCCGGCGCCGGGCTAGAGTCACACCGGACGTCGGTCCGTCGTGGTGTAATCGGCAGCACATCAGATTTTGGTTCTGAGAGTTCAGGTTCGAGTCCTGGCGACGGAGCTTCGGGCCCGGCTCTGCCGACGAGCGTGCGCAGAACCGGCCCGCTGCCCGGCGTGTCGACCGGGAACACGCACGCTCGCGGGAGAGGAGGTGCGGTGAGAGGGCAGACCGAGACCGCGGTCCTGGTGCTGGCGGCCGGGGAGGGCACCCGGATGCGCTCGGGCATCCCGAAGGTGCTGCACCCGCTGGCCGGGCGGAGCATGCTGGCGCACTGTGTGCACGCGGCCGCCGCCACCGACCCGGCGCATCTGGTGGTGGTGCTGGGCCATCACCACGAACGCGTCGCCGGCACGGTCACCGGGCTGGCCGAGGAGCTGGGCCGTCGCATCGACATCGCCCTGCAGGAACAGCAGCTCGGCACCGGGCACGCGGTGCTGTCCGGGCTGACCGCGCTGCCGGACGACTTCGCCGGCACCGTCGTCGTCACCGCCGGCGACGTCCCGCTGCTGGACGCCGAGACACTGACCGCCCTGGTCGCCGGGCACCACGCGTCGCCGGCGACGGCCACCGTGCTGACCACGACGCTGGCCGACCCCACCGGCTACGGGCGCATCCTGCGGGACCGCCACGGCGCTCAAAGCACCGTCGCCGGGATCGTCGAGCAGGCCGACGCCACCCCGGAGCAGGCGCAGCTGCGCGAGGTCAACGCCGGCGTGTATGCATTCGACGTCGCGGCGCTGCGCTCCGCGCTGGGCCGGCTGGGCTCGGACAACGCCCAGCGTGAGCAGTACCTCACCGACGTGATCGGCATCCTGCGGCAAGACGGGCGGGTGGTCGCCGGCCGGCAGGTGGACGACCCGATGCTGGTGGCCGGGGTGAACAACCGGGTACAGCTGGCCCAGGTGGCGGCCGAGCTCAACCGCCGGATCGTCTCCGCCCACCAGCTGGCCGGGGTCACCGTCACCGACCCGGCCAGCACCTGGATCGACGTGGACGTGCGGATCGGTCGGGACACCACCCTCGCACCCGGAACCCAGCTGCTCGGCGGCACCGAGATCGGCGCCGGCTGCAGCATCGGCCCGGACACCACGCTGACCGACGTCACCGTCGGCGACGGCGCGACGGTGGTGCGCTGCCACGGCAGCTCGTCGTCGATCGGCGCCGGCGCGGCGGTCGGACCGTTCAGCTACCTGCGGCCGGGCACCACACTGGGCGCCGACGGCAAACTGGGGGCGTTCGTCGAGACCAAGAACTCGACCATCGGCACCGGCACCAAGGTCCCGCACCTGACCTACGTCGGCGACGCCGACATCGGCGAGTACTCCAACATCGGCGCCTCCAGCGTCTTCGTCAACTACGACGGCGAGGCCAAGCACCGCACCACCGTCGGCTCACACGTGCGCACCGGGTCGGACACCATGTTCGTCGCCCCGGTCAGCATCGGCGACGGCGCCTACACCGGCGCCGGGACGGTGGTC
>NZ_JBYCLB010000314.1:0-9573 GCF_057473705.1 Mycobacterium sp. TH-M15
GGCGCCGACTTCGTCGGCATCACCGGCGCCGCCAAGACCCTGCCGGTGGAGAAGAAACCCCAGGTCGGCGGGATCTTCACCGACCTGAGCGTGCCCCCGCAGCCCGGGCTGCACGCCCGCATCGACGTCGACACCCGGTTCATCACCCGGCCGACCGTGGTCAAGGCGGCCGTGCTCGGCCTGGGTGTGCTGGCCGCCGCCGCGTCGATCGGCGCGCTGGCGGTGCTGGATTCCCGGTCCGGTCGACGAGCGCCGGCGCGAGGAGAGCCGGGGCGTGCCATGCCCGGCGCGCATCGCCGGGTGCCCGGCCGCACCCGGCGAGCCGGCCTCACCACCTGGATCGCAGACGCCGGGGTGCTCGCCGGGCTGGCGCTGTGGCACCTGATCGGGGCTATCTCGTCCGACGACGGCTACAACCTGACCATGGCGCGGATCGCGCCGAAGGCCGGCTACGTCGCCAACTACTACCGCTACTTCGGCACCACCGAGGCACCGTTCGACTGGTATCCGGCCCTGCTGTCGCACCTGGCGGCGGTCAGCACCGCCGGGGTGTGGATGCGGCTGCCGGCCACCCTGGCCGGGATGGCCTGCTGGCTGACCATCAGCCGGTCCGTGCTGCCGCGGCTCGGCCCGGCCCGCGGCGGCCTGGCCGACAACCGGGTCACGGTGTTCACCGCGGCGATGATGTTCCTGGCCGCCTGGCTGCCGTTCAACAACGGGCTGCGGCCCGAACCGCTGATCGCGCTGGGCACCGTCGTCACCTGGGTGCTGGTGGAGCGCACCATCGCGACCCGGCGGCTGGTGCCCGCGGCGATCGCGGTGCTGACCGCAGGGCTGACCGGGACCCTGGCCCCGCAGGGGCTGATCGCGGTGGCGGCGCTGCTGGCCGGCGGCCGGGCGATCGAGCAGGTGATCCGGCGGCGCCGGGCCGCCGACGGCCTGCTGGCCCCGCTGGCGGTGCTGGCCGCGGCGGCGTCGCTGATCGTCGTGGTGGTGTTCCGGGCGCAGACCGCCGCGAACGTGGCCGAGGCCTGGCGGATCAAATACAAAGTCGGCCCGACGATCGCCTGGTACCAGGAGTTCCTGCGCTACTACTTCCTGACCGTCGAGGAGAACGTCGACGCGTCGATGACCCGTCGATTCGCGGTGCTGGTGATGCTGTTCTGCATGTTCGCCATGCTGGTGGTGCTGCTGCGCCGCCGCTGGGTGGCCGGGGTGGCCAGCGGCCCGGCCTGGCGGCTGATCGGCACCACCGGGGTCGGCCTGCTGCTGCTGACCTTCACCCCGACCAAGTGGGCGGTGCAGTTCGGCGGCTTCGCCGGGCTGACCGGTGCGCTGGCCGGGCTCACCGCGTTCACCTTCGGCCGGATCGGGCTGCACAACCGGCGGAACCTGTCGCTGTACGTCACCGCGCTGCTGTTCCTGCTGGCCTGGGCCACCTCCGGGGTGAACGGCTGGTTCTACGTCGGCAACTACGGGGTGCCGTGGTTCGACATCCAGCCGGTGGTCGCCGGGCACCCGGTGACGACGATCTTCCTGGTGGCCTCGATCGTCACCGGCCTGATCGCCGGCTGGCAGCACTTCCGGCAGGACTACTCCGGGCACACCCAGGTGGCCGACACCCGGCGCAACCGGGTGCTGGCGTCGACGCCGTTGTTGGTGGTGGCCACCTTCGTGGTGCTGCTGGAGGTCGCCTCGATGGCCAAGGGCGCGGTCTTCCGCTACCCGGTGTACACCACCGCCAAGGCCAACCTGGCCGCCATCACCAGCGGCCTGTCGCCGACCAGCTGCGCCATGGCCGACGACGTGCTGGCTGAGCCGGACCCCAATGTCGGTCTGCTGCAGCCGATGCCGGGTCAGCAGTACGGTGAGCTGGGTCCGCTCGGCGGTGCCGACCCGGTGGGTTTCGGACCCGACGCGGTCGCCGACGACCTGTCCTCGCTGGCCGTCATCGCCAAGCCCGGCGTGGTGAACGCCGACGCCTCGCCGAACAAACCCAGTGCGTCGCAGAGCGATTCGGCCGGCACCGCGGGCGGCAAGATCCCGGCCGACGCCCCGACCGGGGTGAACGGCTCCCGGGTGGCGCTGCCGTTCGGGCTGGATCCGGCGGTGACGCCGGTGCTGGGCAGCTACCAGGCGCAGATCGCCGCGCACGCCACCTCGGTGTGGTATCCGCTGCCGCCGGCCGCCCCGGACCGGGCACCGATCGTGGTGGTCACCGCCGCCGGGGCGATCTGGTCGCACGACGAGAACGGCAAGCTGGATTACGGTCAGCCGCTGAAACTCGAGTGGGGCACCACGGGCGGCGGCACGAGCGGTGCGATCAAAGCGCTCGGGCAGGTGGAGCCGATCGACATCGGCCCGCAGAACTCCTGGCGCAGCTTGCGCTTCCCGCTGGCCTGGGCGCCGCCGGGAACCGACGCGGTGCGGATCGTCGCCAACGACCCGAACCTCTCCACCGACCAGTGGCTGGCGTTCACCCCGCCGCGGGTGCCGGTGACGCAGACCATCCAGCAGCTGATCGGCTCGCGGACCCCGGTGCTGCTGGACATCGCCACCGCGGCGAACTTCCCGTGCCAGCGGCCGTTCGGCGAGCACCTGGGCGTCGCCGAACTGCCGGATTACCGGATCATGCCCGACCACAAGCAGACCGCGTCGTCGTCGAATCTGTGGGAGTCCGCCGAGGACGGCGGCGTCTTCCTGATCACCCAGGCGATGCTGTGGACCTCGACGGTGCCGACCTACCTCAACGGCGACTGGTACCGGGACTGGGGCTCGGTGGAGGCCTACCACCGGCTGGTCCCGGCCGCCGTGGCCCCGGACGCCGTCGTCGAGCAGGGCACCGTGACCGTCACCGGCTGGAGCCGGCCCGGACCGATTCGAGCGCTGCCATGACGCGCGCTGTGACGATCCGGGCGAGCAGGACCGACGTGCGGGTGGCCCGGTGGGCGGCCACCGTCGCCGGCCTGGTCGGCTTCCTGCTGTCGCTGGCCACCCCGCTGCTGCCGGTGGTGCAGACCACCGCGACACTGAACTGGCCGCAGCACGGACAGCTCGTCAACGTCACCGCGCCGCTGATCTCGCAGACCCCGGTGGCGATGACGGTGCGGGTGCCGTGCGCGGCGGTGCGGTCGATGCCGGCCGAGGGCGGGCTGCTGCTGGGCACCGCGCCGGCCAAAGGCAAGGAAGCCGCGCTGCAGGGGCTGTTCGTCACCGTCACCGCCGACCGGGTCGACGTCACCGACCGAAACGTGGTGTTGGAGAGCGTCTCCCGCGCCAAGGTGGAAGGACCGGACGGGACTCCCGGCTGTTCGGCGATCGAGATCGCCTCGTCGCACGCCGGCACCTTCGTCACCTTCGACGGGTTGACCAAGAAGTCCGGCTGGGCCGACCCGAACCTGCGCCCGCAGATCGTCGGCGTCTTCACCGACCTGATCGGACCGGCACCGCCCGGGCTGGAGCTCTCCGCCGACATCGACACCCGGTTCTCCACCCGGCCGACCGCGCTGAAGCTGGCCGCGATCATCCTGGCGATCCTGTCCGCGGTGGTGTCGCTGGTCGCGCTGTGGCGGCTGGACCGGATGGACGGCCGGCGGATGCACCGGCTGATCCCCACCCGCTGGCGGTTTTTCCGCCTGGCCGACGCGACGGTGATCTTCGGCTTCCTGCTCTGGTATGTGATCGGCGCCAACTCGTCCGACGACGGCTACATCCTGGGCATGGCCCGGGTCGCCGACCACGCCGGCTACATGAGCAACTACTTCCGCTGGTTCGGCAGCCCGGAGGATCCGTTCGGCTGGTACTACAACCTGCTGGCGCTGATGACCCACGTCAGCGACCAGAGCATCTGGATCCGGCTGCCCGACCTGCTGGCCGGGCTGCTGTGCTGGCTGCTGCTCTCCCGCGAGGTGCTGCCCCGGCTGGGCCCGGCGGTGTCGTCGAGCCGGCCGGCGATGTGGGCGGCCGGGATGGTGTTGCTGGCGGCCTGGATGCCGTTCAACAACGGCCTGCGGCCGGAGCCGATCATCGCGCTCGGCTCGCTGGTCACCTACGTGCTGATCGAGCGGGCGATGAACACCGGGCGGCTCACCCCGGCCGCGCTGGCGGTGGTCTGCGCCGCGTTCACCCTGGGCGTGCAGCCGACCGGGCTGATCGCGGTGGCCGCGCTGGTCGCCGGCGGGCGGCCGATCCTGCGGATCCTGGTGCGCCGGCACCGGCAGGTCGGCACCTGGCCGCTGCTGGCGCCGATGCTGGCGGCTGGCTTCGTCATCTTGACCGTCGTGTTCTTCGACCAGACGCTGCGCGCGGTGGCCGAGGCCACCCGGATCCGCGGCGCGATCGGCCCCAGCCAGGCCTGGTTCACCGAGAACCTGCGCTACTACTACCTGTTCCTGCCCACCGTCGACGGTTCGCTGTCCCGCCGGTTCGGCTTCCTGATCGCTGCGCTCTGCCTGTTCACCACGATGTTCATCATGTTGCGGCGCAAGCGGATCCCCGGGGTGGCCAGTGGGCCCGCGTGGCGGCTGATGGGCGTCATCTTCGCCACCATGTTCTTCCTGATGTTCACCCCGACCAAGTGGGTGCACCACTTCGGCCTGTTCGCCGCGGTGGCCGCGGCGATGGCGGCGCTGGCCACCGTGCTGGTCTCGCACACCGTGCTGCGCTGGTCGCGGAACCGGATGGCGTTCACCGCGGCGGTGCTGTTCGTGCTGGCGCTGTGCTGGTCCACCACCAACGGCTGGTGGTATGTCTCCAGCTACGGGGTGCCGTTCAACTCGACCAAGCCGAAGATCGGCGGGGTGACGGTCAGCACGGTGTTCTTCGCCCTGTTCGTCGTCGTCGCGATCTGGGCGGCCTGGCTGCACTTCGCCGCCCGCGACCGGGGCGAGGGCCGGCTGTCCCGGGCGCTGACCGCGGCGCCGGTCCCGACGGCGGCCGCGTTCATGGTGCTGGTGTTCGTCGGGTCGATGGTGGCCGGGATCGTCCGCCAGTACCCCACCTACTCCAACGGACTCGCCAACGTGCGCGCCTTCGCCCGCGGCTGCGGCCTCGCCGACGACGTGCTCGTCGAACCCGACCCCAACGCCGGCGCGCTCGCCCCGCTGCCCGGCGAGTACGGCCCGCTCGGCCCGCTCGGCGGGGCCAACCCGGTGGGCTACACCGCCAACGGGGTGCCCGAGCACATCGTCGCCGAGGCGGTTCGGGAGACGATCGTCAAACCGGGCACCGACTACGACTGGGACGCGCCGATCGCCCGGCGGATGCCGGGCGTGAACGGCTCGACGGTGCCGCTGCCCTACGGGCTGGACCCGGCCCGGACGCCGCTGGCCGGCAGCTACACCACCGGCACCCAGCGGCAGAGCCGGCTCACCTCGGCGTGGTACACGTTGCCGCCGCGCGACGACGCGCACCCGCTGGTGGTGGTCACCGCCGCCGGCGTGGTCTCCGGCTACAGCGTGCTCAACGGGTTCACCAGCGGGCAGAACGTGCTGCTGGAGTACGGCGTGGCCGGTCCGGACGGCGCACCGGTGGCGGCCGGGAAGCCGATCGTCCCCTACGACCTCTACGGCGAGTGGCCCAAGGCGTGGCGCAATCTGCGCTACCCGCGGGCCGAGATCCCGGCCGACGCCGTCGCGGTCCGGGTGGTCGCCGAAGACCTGTCACTGACCCCGCGGGACTGGATCGCGCTCACCCCGCCGCGGGTGCCGGATCTGCGGTCGGTGCAGGAGTACGTCGGCTCGGACCAGCCGGTGTTGATGGACTGGGCGGTGGGGCTGGCGTTCCCGTGCCAGCAGCCGATGCTGCACGCCAACGGCGTCACCGAGGTGCCGAAGTTCCGGATCACCCCGGACTACCTGGCCAAGAAGCAGGACACCGACACCTGGGAAGACGGCATCAACGGCGGATTGCTGGGCATCACCGACCTGCTGCTGCGGGCGCACGTGATGGCGACCTACCTGTCCCGGGACTGGGGACGCGACTGGGGGTCGCTGCGCAAGTTCGACACCATCATGCCGGCCCAGCCGGCCGACATCGAGCTGGGCAGCGCCACCCACAGCGGCTGGTGGTCGCCCGGCGAGATCCGGATCAAGCCGTAGCCTTGCTACCGCTAGCTCAAGCGGTAGTCGGCAGCCGCTGCCCGCGAGCAGACGCAAAGTCGCCCGGATTCGGTCTTATTTGGGGGTTTCTGCGTCTGCTCAGCGTCGCCAGCTCGCGTTCCAGCTCGGTCTCCGCCCCGGAATCTCGGTGCCGCGCAGCGTGCAGCCCACCGTCTCACGCAGGAACGGCAGCGCCAGCAGGCCGACCAGCGCACCGGCGATCAGGTAGCCGGCCGGGAACAGCCGCCAGCCGGTGCCGTCGACCGCGGTCTCGGCCACCAGCGGTGCGGTACCGCCGAACAGCGCGGTGGCCACGTTGTAGGAGAGCGCGAAGCCGGCGAAGCGGACCTGGGTGGGGAACATCGCCGGGAACGTCGCGGTCACGGTGGCCAGCTGCGGCACGAAGAGCAGCCCGAGCACCGCGAAGGCGACCAGCGCCCAGCCCGGCCCCTGCCCCATCAGCCAGTACAGCGGCACCGCCGACACGCCCAGCAACAGCAGCGACGCCGCCCACATCGGCCGGCGGCCCACCCGATCCGACCAGGCGCCGGCGACCGGGATGGCCGCCATCATCACCAGCTCGCCGACCAGCATGATCGCCGACCGGCTGCGTTCCCCGAGACCGAGGGTGGTGTGCAGGTAGGTCGGCTGGTAGGCCAGTAGCAGGTAGGCGGTGCCGTTGAGTGCCACCACCATCGCGAACATCACCGCCAGCGACCTGGTGTGGTTGGTCAGCAGATCAACGAAGCGCTGCCGGACGGTGCCGGTGATCTCGCCGCAGCCCGCGCACTCCCGGAAGACCGGGGTCTCGTCGATCCGGGTGCGCAGCAGCAGGCCGACCAGGCCCAGCGGGATGGCCAGCAGGAACGGAATCCGCCAGCCCCACGCCGCCATCTGGTCGTAGGTCAGCACCGTCTCCAGGGTGAGCACCACCGCGCTGCCGAGAACGAACCCGCCCAGGCTGCCGACCTCCAGAAAGGAGCCGTAGCGGCCGCGTTTGGCGTCCGGCGCCGACTCGGCCATGAACGTCGCCGCGGCACCGTATTGGCCGCCCGCCGAGAAGCCCTGCACCACCTGCAGGGCGATCAGCACCACCGGTGCCCACCAGCCGACCGTTGCGTGGGTGGGCAGCACCCCGATCAGCGCGGTCGCCGCGCAGATCAGCAGGATCGTCGTCATCAGCACCGGCTTCCGGCCGATGCGGTCGCCGATCAGCCCCCAGACCATGCCGCCGAGCGGGCGCAGCACGAACGAGACGGCGAAGCCCAGCATGGTGCCCACGGTGCCCAGCGGCACGGGGAAGAACGCGGCGGTCAGATACGTCGCCACCGCGGCATAGACCCCGTAGTCGTACCACTCGGTGGCGTTGCCGATCGCCGAGGCGGCGATCGCCCGGCGCAGCGTCCGGCTCCGGCTCGCCGCCGGCACCGGGCGGCCGGCTGGGGCCGGGATTCGATTCCTCGGGACGACCACCCGGGGCGGGTGCGGCAACAGCAGGCTCATCACACCTCGTCCCTGCCGCGCACGACAACCCCCTGTCACCCCGTCACGGGTCGCGACGGTCGAAACGGTCCGGAAAAGACCCTCCGTGACAGAATAGTGCTTTTGATATAAAAGTTGCTGATGTGATCAGTGTGTTATCGAAGGCTCACCTGGTCGCGATCCGCGTGGGACCGGCCTGAAGCGCCTGAATCCAAAACGGCCTACACACCGTGCGCGGCTACGGGGTGAGCCGCCACTGGAGCACCTCCAACGCGACGGCGACGTGCACGCTGGCCCTCCCCAGCGGCCGCGGGAGGAGCCGGTTGGCGTACGCGATCCGTTTCAACAGGGTGTTGCGGTGGATGAACAGCCGCGCCGCTGCGCGGGAACTGTTGCACTGCGCGTCGATGAAGGTCAGGACGGTCCGGTGCAGGTCGGGGTCGGCCGACTCGAACTCACCGAGCGTGTGGTTGATGAAGCGATCGGTCTGTTCGGGATCTGCGGCGGTGATCAGCGCGATCAACTCGACGTCGGCGAACGTCGCGATCTGCCTGCACGAGTTCAGCCGCGCCATCATCCGCTGGGTGGTGATGGCGTCGAGGTGGCTGCGCCGGAAGCCCTCGGGTCCGTCGGCGGTGGAGCCGACCGCCATTCGTACACCGGGCAGTCCGTCGATCACGTGACCGACGCCGGTCAAATCCGGACCGGTTTCGCCGGGCAGCCAGACCCAACGTGTGCCGGCACTCGCCAGGACCGTCAGTGGTCGGTGCCCGTCAAGGCCGCATATCACCTCCTCGACGACACGGTCCAGGTCGGCCAGCGCGGGGTCCGACTCGTCGCCCCAGACCACCGCCGCGGTGTGGCTCTGCGCTAAGTCGTAGCCGAGTTCGCCTCCGATACGGTCCTCGTCCAATGACGCCCCGTTGAGGATCAGGGCGACGAGTTCGCGACGTTCGGCGTGGGTGCCGCGGGTGAGCTGGTCCCGTTCGACTTGGATCTGCTGGCGGATCCCGGCGACCGTCGCATCGACGAACGCCCCGATCGAGCGGGCCGACACGTCGAGCAACTCCTGCAGCTCGTCGAGGTCCGACGTCAGCGTGAAGGCGACCCGATGTTCACCGAAGTGCTGCACCGCGACGACCGCCACGAAACCGCCACCGACGCCGCCGACCGGGCACTCAGTAAGTTCGACACCGCCGAACTCACGCTCGCACACGGAGCCCACCCCCGCGTCGTCGACGCCTGGCAACTGCTCGGCGAAAAAACCCACCAGTGGCAAGCCGAACACGCCGAAGCCGAAGCCCACGGCGGCGACGCCGACCTACTGCGCACCCAACACACACGCGACCGGGCCACCACACACGCACGCGACCGGACCACCCAACGCGACTACTACGACGACCGCGACGACGGCCTGGACATGAGCATGTGAGCGTGCGGATTCCGGATACTCCCGGCGACACCCCCTGCCCCGGGCCGGACATTCTGCTGACGGCGGCCCGGCCCGGCCCGGTCAAGGCCCACCGGCCGCTACGCGGGCACCCCTACGGGGCGCACCTTGACCGCGCCGACCCGCCGCAGAACACCGGCCACTATCGGGGAAGGGGCAAGCTGCGGGTACGCCAAACGACGGCAGGTGCGCAGCTGTAGCGGAGGCCACATTGTCGGTTCAGCTTAGGATCGTGGTGAGCTTGGCCAGCACGTCGTCGAGGATCGCGGCATCGACGTGTTCAACCTTGCGCCCGTTGCGAGAACCGATGTCGATTGCACGGGGTTGATCGCAGCGTATGACGCCGGTTGTGCGAGTACCAGCGTTTGCAAGTGAGACGGCGAAACCCGCGGTACGCGCAAAGTTCCCGCCGCGCGTTATCGGTAGCACCACCGGCGTGTTCGTCAAACGGGCTCTTCCGACTTAGCAGGGGCGTAGCTGTCTGGCCCTGGGTGGCGCCTGCCGTGATTGGCGGGTGCAGGCCCACCGTACGCGGCGACGTTG
>NZ_JBYCLB010000315.1:0-26103 GCF_057473705.1 Mycobacterium sp. TH-M15
GCGAGCTCCCCGGCTTCCAGCGGCTCTTCCCGGACGGCTTCGCCGAGCAGCGCACCGCCGCCGAGATCGCGCTCTCCCAACCGGTCACCGTGCTCACCGGCGGCCCCGGCACCGGCAAGACCACCACCGTCGCCCGGCTGCTGGCGCTGCTGGCCGAGCAGGCCCACGCGGCCGGGCGGACCGGGCTGCGGATCGCGCTGGCCGCCCCGACCGGCAAGGCGGCGGCCCGGCTCACCGAGGCGGTCAGCACCGAGGTGGCCGCCCTGGACCCGGTGGATCAGGACCGGCTGACCGGGCTGCACGCCAGCACGCTGCACACCCTGCTCGGCTCGCGGCCGGGCAGCTCGGTGCGGTTCCGGCACCATCGCGGCAACCGGCTGCCGCACGACGTGGTCGTGGTCGATGAGACCTCCATGGTGTCGCTGACGATGACAGCCCGGCTGTTGGAGGCGGTGCGGCCGGAGGCCCGGCTGATCCTGGTCGGCGACCCGGACCAGCTCGCCTCGGTGGAGGCCGGCGCGGTGCTGGCCGACCTGGTGGACGGCCTGGCCGCCCGGCCGGGCAGCCGGGTGGCGACGCTGCGCACCGCGCACCGGTACAAGGAGTCGATCGGCGCGCTGGCGGCGGCGATCCGCGGCGGCGACGGCGACGCGGTGCTGGCGCTGCTGGCCGCCGGTGACCAGCACCTGGAATGGGTCGACGTGGCCGACCCGGCCGAGCGACTGGCGGCGATCACCGTGCCACACGCGCGGCGGGTGCGCCAGGCCGCGCTGCTCGGCGACGCCGGCGAGGCGCTGCGCACCCTCGACGAACACCGGCTGTTGTGTGCGCACCGCGACGGCCGGCACGGCGCGCAGCATTGGAACCGGCAGGTGCGCCGCTGGGTGAGCGCGGAGACCGGCGATCCGGCGTGGGCCGAGTGGTACGCCGGGCGGCCGCTGCTGATCACCGCCAACGACTACGGGCTGGGCGTGCGCAACGGCGACACCGGGGTGGTGGTGGCGCGCAACGACGGGCTGCGGGCGGTGATCGGCACCGCGTCCGGTCCGGTGGAGCTGGCCACCGGGCGGCTCTCCGACGTCGACAGCATGTATGCGATGACCATCCACAAAAGCCAGGGCAGTGAGGCCGGCGAGGTCACCGTGCTGATGCCGCCGGTCGAGTCCCGGCTGCTGAGCCGCGAGCTGTTCTACACCGCGGTGACCCGCGCCAGGCACAAGGTGCGGGTGGTCGGCTCCGAGCAGGAGATCCGCGCCGCGCTGGACCGGCGGGCGGTGCGGGCCAGCGGGCTGGCCCGCCGGCTGCGCGAGGCGTGATCTCCGGTGTCCCGCCGGCGTGCTCGCCGACCACATCCGCCCGGATAGCCCACACTGGGGTAATGACGGATTCCGGCGACACCCGGGTGGCGGTCTACTTCGACTTCGACAACATCGTCATCTCCCGCTACGACCAGGTCAACGGCCGCAACTCGTTCCAGCGGGACAAGGCCAAGGGCCTGGAGAAACACCCGGACCGACTCGCCCGCGCCACCGTAGACGTCGGCGCGATCATCGACTTCGCGTCGTCGTTCGGCACCCTGGTGCTCACCCGCGCCTACGCGGACTGGTCGGCCGAGGTCAACACCGGCTACCGCGAGCAGCTGGTGGGCCGCGCGGTCGACCTGGTCCAGCTCTTCCCGGCCGCGGCCTACGGCAAGAACGGCGCCGACATCCGGCTGGCCGTCGATGCCGTCGAGGACATGTTCCGACTGCCGGACCTGACCCACGTGGTGATCGTGGCCGGCGACTCCGACTACATCCCGCTGGCCCAGCGCTGCAAGCGACTCGGCCGCTACGTGGTGGGCATCGGGGTGACCGGGGCGACCAGCCGGTCGTTGGCGTCGGCCTGCGACGACTTCGTCAGCTACGACGCCCTGCCCGGGGTGTCGGCGTCCGAGCCCGCACCGGCCGGCGCCGCACCGAAACGGCGCACCAAACACGCCGCCGACGAACCCGACGAGCCCGGCGAGCCGGGATCCGACCCGCAGGCCGGCGCCACCCGGCTGCTGACCCGGGCGCTGCGGATCGGCCTGGAGAAGGACGACGTCGAGTGGTTGCACAACTCGACGGTCAAGGCTCAGATGAAGCGGATGGACCCGTCGTTCAGCGAGAAGGCGCTGGGTTTCAAGTCGTTCAGCGACTTCCTGCGGTCGCGCTCGGATCTGGTCGAGCTGGACGAGAGTTCGACGACACGGATGGTGCGGCTGCGCGGGTAGGGCCGCGCCGGCTCAGGAACGCGCGCAAGACGGTGCGCCGCTATCCAGCGGCGACCGCTCCCGCGGGATGACCTCCGGATGCCGGTCGATCGCGTCGACCACCGCGACGAACTCGCTGCCCAGCGTGCGTCCGCCGGCCCGCTGCTGCTTGTCGATGCGCACCAACAGAAACGCCCAACCCCGCAGCAGGTCCACCCCCGCCCAGTCGGGGATCTCACCGGACCGGGCGAACTTCTCCCGCTCCGGCCGCAGCAGCTCCATCAGCTGCGGCCCGCCGCGAGCGAGTCGTCGGTAGCCGTCGTAGCAGTGCGCCCACTGGATCACCTCCGGTAACGCGTAGATCCGGGTGCCGCACTCGGCACAGCAGTCCGGGCTTCCGGAGTTTCGGTGTCCGCGCGGGCAGAACACCGCCTCCGGGGTTTCGACAGCCTCCGGGTAATCGCTTCGGCCATCGGTGTTCTCGCGACTGGTGGAACCACTATCCATGCTTATCTCCGAGGTGCGCCCCACGCCGGGGCATATTCGTCAACGCTGGTATGTAAGGCCGTCGGTCAGGATACCGCGATGTGTCGGCGATGGAGTCAACCGATTTTCTTGATTTTCGTCACACTTCGCTGACCGCCGGTCATAACAGCGGGCCGCCGCCGAACACCGTGCGGTGCGACGCCGGCCGGCTGCCGCCGACGTCGGCCGGCCCGTATTCGCAAGCGATTTCGGCGGTGACCCAGGTGTGGCCGCGGGCCATCAACGCCGTCATGTCCGGGTGCCCGTCAACGACAGCTGGATCGCGGCGACCGCGGCAGCACTCCGGATTCCGGTCGTGACCCACGACCACACCGCACTGCCTGACGTCGAGGTCATCACGATCCGACCCGAGCCAACCACTGTTTCGATTGTTTCAATCGAAAATCCGACTGGTAGGATGCAAGCATGCCCACCGCCGTCGTCCAGCTCGCCGACCAGGTCGTCGAGCGCGCCAAGCACGACGCGGAGTTCGCCGCGGTGCTCGACGCCATCCTGGCCGCCCCGACCGCACCGCAGGGCACCCTGGAACGCGTCGCCGCCCAGCACCTCAACGACCAGCGTCGCGCCGCGCTGACCCGCGAGTTCGTCGCCGGGTCGCTGCCCACCCGCGCGGTGCAGACGCTGCTGGGCCTCGGCTCACCGCAGGCGGTGCACCGGCTGCGCACCCGGGGGAAGCTGATCGGCGCCGCGGTGGGCAACCAGACCTGGTTTCCGGCTTGGCAATTCGACGGCGACCGGATCTGGCCGGTCCTGCCGCAGGTGTTGACGATGCTGACCCGCTTCACCTCCGACCCGATGGCCGCCGACCGGGTCATCCGGCTCAGCCGCGACGAGCTGGGAGGGTTGTCGATCGCCGAGGCGCTGCGAAACCCGAAGATTGCCGAGGTCGCGTCGGCGATGCTGACCGCCCTGGACGGCTGACCCGGCCCGGTGACCGAACTGCCCGAGCTGCCCGGCGGCTACCGCGCGCCCCTGCCGACCGGCCGGCCCGCCGGGCTGCGCCGCCGCCGGGTCGCCGCCGGCACCGAGATCTGGCGGCTCGACGCCGCCGAACCGCGGACCTGGACCTGGGCCGGGTTCGACGCGCCGCGTTACCGATTCGACCCGGAGTCGGGCGGGTTTCGCACCCGCTACGGCGCCGGCGAGCTGATCGGCGCGTTCCGGGAACGCTACCGCCCCACCGGCCTCGTCGTCCCCGCCGACCACGCCGGCCAGCACCTGGTCCGGCTGGTCGCCGCCCGGCACCTGCGGGTGCTGGACCTGCGCACCGAGGCCAACCTGGACGCGCTCGGCGTCGACGACCAGATCAGCACCGGCCAGCACCCGCAGGTGTGGCAGACCTGCCATCGGCTGGCCGACGCGGTCCGGCGGTGGTGGGACGACCTGGACGCGATCGTCTACCGGTCGCGCACCACCCCCGGCGGGTCGGTCAACGTCGCGTTCTTCGCCACCGACGGGCTCACCGTCGAGTCCTGGTCGCTGCGTGAGCGCGTCGACGTGCTGACCGATCTGGTGCTGCGGCACGGCTTCACCGTCGGCTGGGACGCGTTCTGAGTTCCCAGCTGCCCGCGGATCCGGTCCACCTGGTCGACCAGCCGGCCGAGATGCGAGCCGGCCCAATAGATCTGGCCGCAGGCCGCACAGCGGCTGAACCGGTGGTAGTAGCGCCGGGTCAGCGGCTGCAGCCGGTCGACCACCGCGTCCTTGGCCACCTCGGTCAGCTCGCCGTTGCACCGCAGGCAGCGGGTCAGCGGCGCCAGCCGGTGCGACAGGTCCAGCCGGCGGATCACCTCGACGGCCTGCTCCTCGGGCCGCCGGGAACGCACGAACAGCCCGTGGCTGACCGCGCTGCGCTTGAGCAGCCCGCGGTCCCGGGTGAGCAGGATCCGGCGTTGGCCCGCGCTGATCGCGGCCAGCGCGGCGTCGTCGGCGGCGGCGCCCGGCCAGCACACGTCGAAGCCGAGCAGCCGCAGCAGCCGGGCCAGCCGGCCCAGGTTGACGTCGACCACGAACCGGGTGTCGCGCAGCGCCGCCGGGCGCAGTCGGCCGACCGCCTCGACGTCGAACGCCTCGAAGACCGGGTAGGCGGCGATCCGGTCACCGGTCGCCGGGCGGTGCGCGAAACCCCGTGACTCCCCGTTGACCAGGATCAGGTCGATCTCGGTGTGCGGGATGCCCATCGCCTCCAACACGTCCTTGACCGTCTGGTGCGCCCGGAACGGGCGACGCACGGTCACCCCGCGCTGGCCCGGCGCCAGGAAGTCGTTCAGCTCGGCGTAGGCCCGCACCTGCAGATGGCCGGCCATGCCGCCATTCTCCCGGTTGCCGGCCCGGTTGGCCGCGCCGTGCCGCTATCCGCCGACGCCGCCGTTGCCGACCGCGACCAGCAGGGTTGCCGTCCGGTCCCCGTCGCCGGTCACGGCGCGCAGCACCAGCGGGTAGTACCCGTCGGGCACCGCGGCCGCCACCTCGATGGTCACCGGCCGGTGCGCCGAGCCGCCGTCGTCGAACCGCCCGGAGATCGGCGCCGCGGTGACACCGTCGACGGCGGAGCCGGCGGTCACGGTGTAGTCCTGCGGCCCGGCGGTCATCCGCTGCAGATCGACGGTCGCGGTGCCGCTGCTGCCCGGTGCGACGGCGACGACGGCGGGGGCGGCGTTGACGGTGACGGTCGCGCTGCCCGCGCCGAACGACGGCGGTGCCGCCGATTCTGCGCTGCCCCACATCGTGTTCGGCTGGTCGGCCAGCCGGAACGTGAGGCTGCCGCCTCGCTGCACGATCGACTCGGGCAGTGACGTCTGGTCGGTGGGCGCTCCGTCGAGACTGAGCGCGTCGATGTAGGGCAGCCGCCGCCGACCGGAGGCGTTCGGCGCGCTGATCTCGATGGGTCTGCCTGCCGGGCGGGCGATCTCGATCCGGTCGAAGAGCGGCGCGTTCACGCTGAGCACCGACGTTCCGGGGATGGCCGGGTACAGCCCGAGCGCCGCCCAGACGTACCAGCCGGCCATCGCGCCGAGGTCGTCGTTGCCGGGCACCCCGTCGGGGGTCGGGGCGAACAGGGTGCGCCGGATCCGGTCGACCAGCCGCTGGGTCTTCCACGGCTGGCCGAGCTGGTTGTACAGCCACGGCACCGCGAAGCAGACCTCGTTGCCCGCCCACAGGTAGGGCCGGTTGGGTCCGACGTTGAGCTCGGCGGTGAACCGGTCCAGCCGGTCGGCCACCGTCTGGCGGCCGCCGAGCGCGGTCACCAGGCCGGCGGTGTTGTGCGGCACCCACCAGACGTACTGCTCGGCGTTGCCCTCGTCGTAGCCGACCTGGCCGAAGCAGTACCAGGGCGGCGGCGCGAAGCCGGGGCCGTCCGGGAAGAAGCCGGCGGTGCTGCGCGGCGAGACGTAGCGGGTGGTCGGGTTGAACAGGTTCTGCCAGTGCTGGGACCGGATCTGGTACTCGTCGGCGGTGGCCCGGTGGCCGAGCGCGTCGGCGAACCGGGAGATCGCGAAGTCGTCGACCGACCACTCCAGGGTGATCGAGGCGCCGGGGGTGGAGCCGTCGCCGCACGGCCCGCCGGTCTGCGGCAGGTAGCCGCGCTGCAGGTAGTCGATGATGCCCGGCCGCTCCACATACCCGCCTCGCCCGACCCCACCGCTGGTGGCGGCGTTCAGCATGTAGCGCAGCGCGGTGCCGGTGTCGAAATCCCTGGCGCCGAACGCGTACAGGCTGACGATCAGCGGCACCACGTTGTCCCCGCTCATCTCCGAGGTCGGCGAATTCGCAAGTGCCCACAGCGGAAACGCCCCGCTCTGCTCGGCGGCGTCGACCAGCGACCGGGCCATGTCGCTGCCGCGGTCCGGGAACAGCATCGCCTGCAGCGCGGCCAGGCTGCGGTAGGTGTCCCAGTCGGAGTAGTTGGCGTACTGGGTGTGCCCGGCCGCGGCGGTGTGCACCGCGTCATCGAATCCCCGGTAGCGCCCGTCGGCGTCGTTGAACGTGTTCGGGTGCAGCAGCGCGTGATACAAGGCGGTGTAGAAGGTGGTGATGTCGTCGCCGTCGGTGCCGGCCACCCGGATCGCCGACAGCGCGATGTTCCATTCCCTGGACGCGGCCGCCCGCACCTGATCGAAGCCGGCGCCGCCCTCGGCGGCCAGGTTCGCCCGGGCGCCAGCCACGCTGACGTAGGACAGCGCGGTCCGCACCTCCAGCACCGAGCCGGCCGGGAACACCAGGTAGCCGCCGGCCGACCCGCCGCGGCCCGACGACCCGCCGCGGGACCCGGGATGTACCGAGTAGCCGTCCCAGCTGCCGTAGTCGACGAACGGCTGGTTGACCTTCATCGCGAAATACACCGTGTAACGGTTGTTCTTGTCGCAGAAGCCGCCGCTGCTGGCCCAGCCGGTGACCGTGCTGCGGTCGGCACCGATCTCGATGGTCGCCGCCGACGTGCCCGCCAGCGCCCCGCCCGGGTGCAGGTACAGCAGCGCCGGTTTGTCGTTGCGCGGGTAGTGGAATCGGCCCACCCCGGTGCGCGTGGTGGCGGTGAGTTCGGCGGTCACCCCGGTCTCCGGGAACCGCACCGTGTAGTAGCCGGGCACCCCCGTCTCGGTGCGGTCGTGGGCGATCTTCTCGGTCGCATCCCACGGCCGCGCGCCGACCGGGGTGGTGGTCGGCAGCATCGGGACATCGCCGAACGCCGCGCAGCCCACCGAGGCGTGGGTCATGCTGAACCCGGTGACGTCATCGACGTCGTGGTCGTAGCCGGCGTAGGTGTCGACGGTGTCCGGCGAGTACTGCACCATCCCGAACGGCCGTGCGGCCCCCGGAAAGTTGTTGATCTCGCCGACCACCTCGCCGCCGGTGCCGGTGCCGATCAGGGTGTCGACGTGCCCGACCGGGTCGGCGACCAGCACCGGCCGGTACTGGTAGGCGGTCGGCGGGGCCGCGACCACCCCGGCGATCAGCAGCACCGCGGCCACCACCGCCAGGATCGCCGTTCGGGACCGCATAGCTGTCTTTACCGCATGTCCGCGCTCGGTGCGGGCATTTTCGGCCTGGCACCGGCGCCCGGCTCAGGGCATACTAGGTGGTGAGGTCTGCTCGAAGTGCAGCACAAAGTGAAGCCCGAATTGCCGGGCTCGTTTGACCCACCGCCGTAAGACGGGGAAGCGCCTTCGAGCAGATCTGTCTGCCTGAAGCGCCGGTTGCGCGGGGTCAGGTTCCGCAGAACGTCTGGTAGGCGCCGAATTCCGGTGGCGCCGGGGTGGCGTAGCGCTCCAGCCCGGGGCGTTCGTCGTACGGGGCGGTGACCGCGGTCAGCAGCCGATCGAACGGCGCCATATCGCCGTCGGTGGCCGCGGCCAACGCCTCCTCCACCAGGTGGTTGCGTGGGATGTAGACCGGGTTGGCCCGGTCCATCGCGGCGGCGTGGGGCCGCAGCCGCTGCCAGCGCGCCACCCAGTCGTCGAATCCGGCGGCGTCGGCGAACATCTCTCGGGCCGGGCCGAACTCGCCGCGCGCGGCGGCGGCCAGGCGACGGAAGAACGCGGTGTGGTCGACGCGGTCGCGCCGCAGCAACACCAGCAGGTCGTCGACCAGCGGTGCCACCGGCGGGTTCGGGATGTCGTGCGGCAGGCCGAGCTTGGCGCGCATGCCGGCGACGAAGGCGGCGTCGTAACGGGCCCGGAAGCCGTCCAGCTTCCCGGTGGCCAGGCGCACCGCTTCGTCGTCGTCGGCGGCGATCAGCGGCAGCAGCGTCTCGGCGAACCGGGCCAGGTTCCACCCGGCGATCTGCGGCTGGTTGCCGTAGGCGTACCGGCCGGCGTGGTCGATCGAGCTGAACACGGTGGCCGGGTCGTAGCCGTCCATGAACGCGCACGGGCCGTAGTCGATGGTCTGCCCGGAGATGGTCATGTTGTCGGTGTTCATCACCCCGTGGACGAAGCCGACCAGCATCCAGCGGGCCACCAGCGTCGCCTGGGCGGTGCTCACCGCGTCGAAGAGCGCCAGATACCGGTTCTCCGCGTGCGCGGCGTCCGGGTGGTGCCGGGCGATGGCGTAGTCGGCCAGCCGTTGCACCAAGCCGACCGCGCCGTCCAGCTTCTCCCGCCAGGCGGCGTACTGGAAGCTGCCCACCCGCAGGTGGCTGGCGGCGACCCGGGACAGCACCGCACCGGGCTGGCGGGTCTCCCGCTGCACCGGTGCGCCGGTGGCCAGCACCGCCAGCGCCCGGGTGGTCGGGATGCCCAGGGCGTGCATCGCCTCGCTGACCAGGTACTCACGCAGCATCGGGCCGATCACCGCCCGGCCGTCGCCGCCGCGGGCGAACGGGGTGCGCCCGGAGCCCTTCAGGTGCAGATCGCGCCGGTGGCCGGCGGCGTCGACAAACTCGCCGAGCAGCAGCGCCCGCCCGTCGCCGAGCAGCGGGACGTAGCCGCCGAACTGGTGGCCGGCGTAGGCCTGCGCGACCGGGGTGGCGTCGTCGGGCAGCGCGGTCCCGGTGAGCAGGCCGATGCCGTCCGGGCTGCGCAGCCAGGCCGGGTCCAGGTGCAGCTCGGCGGCGAGCGGCTCGTTGAGCGCCAGCAGTCTCGGCTCCGGCGGGGCGGTCGCCTGCCAGGGGATCGCCAACTCGGGCAGCTCGCGGGCGAACGAGTTGTCCAGCGCCAGAGCGCCGGCCGGGGAGAGGGTCACCCCATCCAGGGTACGGGTCGGGTGGATTCGGGCCGGCCCCCTAGCATTGGGTGAGGCTGGCCGAAACCGCGTGGACTCGGCGCCGATTTGCTATACCGGCGGGTGTGTATCGCTGCGGGTCGACCCGACTCGGGCGGACAGCAGAGACGGGAGGACGTGGTGACCGGACCGGTGCGCCGGCTGGGCCGGGCGGTGAGCCGCACCCCCAGCGGGCTGGAGGGGCGCGACCCGGTCTTCATCCGCCGGATGCTGCCCCGGCTCTGGCTGCTTGCCCAGCTGTACTTCCGCGCCGAGGTGACCGGGTTCGAGAACGTCCCCGACGAGCCGGTGCTGTTCGTCGGCAACCACAGTGGCGGGGCCGACATCCCGGACACGTTCGTGTTCACCCTGGCCTACCAGACCTACTTCACCGTGGACGGCCGGCCGCTGGTGGCGCTGGCCCACGAGCTGGTGACCCGGATGCCGGTGATCGGCGACATGGCCCGCAAGTTCGGCATGGTGCGCGCCGGCCAGGCCGCCGCCGCCGACCTGCTGCGCCAGGGCGCCAACGTGCTGGTCTACCCCGGCGGTGACGTGGAGGCGCTGCGGCCGTGGCGGGACCGCAACACCATCGTGTTCGACGGCCGCAAGGGCTTCCTCAAGCTGGCGCACGCGCAGCGGGTCAAGATCGTTCCGGTGGTCGCGATCGGCGGCCAGGAGACGTTCTTCGTCTTCAACGACGGCCGCACAGCGGCGCGCTGGCTGCGCTTGGACAAGCTGCTGCGGGTGAAGTCGCTGCCGATCAGCTTCAGCCTGCCGTGGGGTTTCCTGGCCGGCGACCTGCCGCACGTCCCGTTCCCGGCCAAGATCCGGATTCAGGTGCTGCCGCCGATCGACCTGCGCGAGCGGTTCGGCGACGACCCGGACTGGGACCATGCCTACGGCTACGTCACCTCGGTGATGCAGGTGGCGCTCTCCACGCTGGCCGCCAAGACGATCATCCCGATGCTCGGCTGATGGCGACGATCAGCCGGTCGGTGCGGGTGCACCGCAACATCGACGAGGTGGCCGCGGTCGCCACCGACCCGGACGTGGTGTTGCCGATCATCGGCAGCTTCGGCCGGTGCAAGCGGGTCGCCCTCAACCCGGACGGGTCCCAGGAGTGGGACCTCTACATCGCGGTGCGCACCATCCACGTCGGCGGCCGGGTGCGGGTGGAACGGTCCTCGTCGCACGTGTTGGCCTGGCGCTCCCAGATAGGCAAACGGCACACCGGGCAGACCGAGGTCACCCCGGCCGGAGACTCGGCGGTGGTGACCATGTCGATCACCACCAAGTTCGCCGGGATGTTCGCCGGGTGGCTCACCGAGCGGCTGGCCGGCGGGATTCTGGCCCGCAACATGGAGGCTGGGCTGCAGCAGCTGCGGCATGCGATCGAGTACGGGGGGTAGCGGCTCGGTTCACCCGATGTATGCGGCGGTGATGTCGGTCTGTGCAAAGCCGTCACCGACGTACAGCAGCGTCTAGCAGAATCTCGGCGAACGACACGCCCACCAGGCCTAACTCCCGTAACCCCCCTGGACGCAACTCCCGCGCACGCTCTGCTGCGGTCACCGATCCGTGTAGCCCAGCGAGCAGCCGCTGCACGCGTGGGCCCTCTCGGCGGCAGAACTCCCCCGCGAGCAACGCGCCGCACCGGCGTGCGACAGCATGCAACCACGGCGAGCCGACTGGATCGGTTGCATCGGGAGTTAGCGGCGGCGGCACGCACCCGTCCGAGAGATGCCGCAACCTACGCGGTCGTCCTGGAACGGGTGCTCCAGGTCTGCCGGACCGACCGGGCGGCTGAGTACTTCGATGTGCCCGGGCTGTATCTGGAGTTGTCCGACGAGTACCAGACGCTGCGCCGATACGACGACGCGCTGGCCGCTGTCGACGCGGCGATCCGCGCCGGGCTGGAAGTGGTCCCGGACCCGCGGTGCCTGCGCGCGGAGATCCTGATGCGCGCCAGCCGGATCGACGAGGCCGAACCGATCTGGGCGGCGGTGCACGCCGACAGCCCCGACGACGTCTGGGTTCGATGTCGGCCACCCCGGCCGGCGGGTGCGGGAAACGGTCGGCGCAGTGCCGGCCAGTGTGCGGCTGCTGCTCGACCTGCTCGCCGACGGGGTGAAGCTCACCCCGGGCGGGCGGCTGCCGCGGGTGGTGGTCCGCGAGGTGCAGTAGCACCGCCCGCACTGATACCCGCTGGACCAGCCGGCGTCCGTCGAAGAAGACCTGTACCCGCTGGCGATGCTGCACCAGCTGCTGCGCCGGGCCGGGCGGCTGCGGCTGCGCCACGGCGTGCTGGCGCCGACCCATGCCGCCGGCGACGATCTGGCCGTGCTGCGCCGACTGCGGGCGGCGTTCACCCCCCAGGGGTTCGACACCCAGCTGATCGAGCTGACCGTCGGGCTGCTGGCCGAGGTGTGGGGCCGCGACGAGGGCGAGGATTAGTTCGCACCTGCCGTCACACCACCAGGCGCTCGACGGGCTGGCCGGTGACTTGCGCTATCAGGTCAAAGTCCTTGTCCAGAGCCAAAACAGTCAGGCCGGAGAGCTCGGCGACTGCCGCGACGAGAAGATCGGGTATCGATGGCCCACGATGCTGACCGCGGTCGGCCAGGATCAACTGCACCTGGACCGCCCGATCCTCCGCCGCCGGCGTGAGGTATTCCACTGGCATCAGCGCAAGAGGCGGCGCGGCGGATTCAGCGTGTGCCTGCGCAGCGGTCCGGAACGAGTACCCGATCTCCAGCCGGGTGATCGTGCTGATGCGCACCGTTCCGCGTTCGATGCGGTCAATCCACAGCTGCGCGTCGGGCGACTGCGCCAACCGGGTGTATGCCGACTTGTCGACAAGCCAGGTAGTTACCGCCACGCCGCCGCCATCACCTGCGGGTCGTCGAGATCGCTGGCCGCTTCGGCTGCCCGGCGCAGGTCTTCAATGCTGAGTCGGCCCGCTGTCGCCAAGGCCGATCGTTCGGCTTCGAATCGGCGCCGCAGATACTCATTGCGGGATAGACCCTGCGCTGCGGCGTCGGCGTCGATACGGGTGATCGCGGCTTCCGACAGGCCCCTGATCAGTACGTCCGGCATGATCGCCACCTCCCGATATCGTCGATATCACTCTAGCCCGGTGTGTCGAAGTCTGGCAGCCGGCGGTCGTTTGTGCACCTCACCCGCTCGCAGCACGCCGCGCAGCCCCGGCGCGGTCTGCTGATCGTTCGTTCGCTTGTCACCGCTTGTCGGTGCCCCCCGCTAGCGTCGCGACCAATCACCAGGCGGAAGCGGGTTAGCGATGACCGATCAACTCACCGAGCTGACGACGGCGCAGTGGGACCGGCTGCCGGTCTTCCTGCGGGAATGTATCGCCGCGGCGCGACGCACCACGCCCCTCACCGAGACCGAATGGCACGCCTGGGAGAATGGGATGCGCGGCTACTACGCCGATGCCGGACGCGACTGGCCCGGGGTGGTGGTGCGAGTCGGCTCACCGCTGGTCGGCTCCCTGGCGGCGGAGGCTGCGCTGCGTGTCCTACGGGGACGACGACGCCCGCCGCAGCGTCGAAGTGCTGTCGACCCGGCAGAGATCACGGCCGCGGTCGACGCCGTCATCGACGCGACGCTGGCCCGGTTTTTTCGCTTCACGGTCCGCGAAGGCGCCGAGACCGGGATGGATCCGAAGCTCCGGGCCGCGGCGGCATCGACGGCGGCGTGCGCCGCGCTCAGCACCGCCCCGACGCCGGCCGTGCCCGCGCCGAACGGTGGCCGACGGTCCGCCTGGGTCAAGCCGCGGAAACGGACGCCACCGGAGCCCCGGGCGCTCGTTGCGGCAGTCGACCGGCGGCTGTACCGGGAGGTCTTTCACCAGCTGTGCCCGGCGATGTTCTACGCGACCGAGATGGCCGTCGACCTGCCCGTCGAATTTGCGGTCATCGGCTCGATTCCGATGGAGTGGCGTCGCGCCGTGTTCGCCCGTTCCCATAGCCGGCCGATCGTCGCCGCATTTTTCCGGAACGAGGTGACGCTGCCACTGGCAGAGGATGTTTGGCGGTTCAGCCGGGCGTATCAGGATGCGCTGCTGACCCGCTGGTGGTGGCCGACCCGCGATTTCATCATGGTCTGCGACCGGCCCGTCGAACTGCACCTCGATCCCGGTGACCGGCTGCACAACGACTCCGGCCCGGCGCTCCGGTGGGCGGACGGCTGGGGCCTCTGCTTCTGGCACGGCACCCAGGTGCCGGCCGACCTGATCGACCCCAGGTGGACCCCGGAGCAGATCCTGGACGAACTCAACGTCGAGACCCGCCGCTGCGCCATCGAACGCATCGGCTGGGATCGTTTCGTCGTCGACGCTCGATTGACCGAACTCGACCGAACCCTGGACCCGGCCAATCCGGGGCAGCTGCTGCGCCTTTACCACGTACCGGGCCGCGGCACCGGCCGGGATATGCGGGTCTTGTTGTGCACCAACGCCACCCGGGAGCGCAACGGGGAGCGCCACAGCTTCGGGCTGACCATGCCCGTCGACTGTCCGACCGCGCTGGCCGGCGCGGCATGGAGCTTCGACCTCACCGAGGCCGAGTACGCCACCCTGGCCCGGGCCACCTGACCCGCGGCACCAACCGAGAAGGAGAACCCATCATGGCTTCCGGCATCGAAAGGGTGATGTTCCTGGTAGCCAGGTAACGCTGATTTCCAGTTAATCTAGCCGACCCGATCGTCGCCGCCGTGCCGCTACAACCCCACCGCCTGCGCGGCCAACGTCGCCACCTCACCCCGCAAGTCGGAGATCGGCGTCGAGCCGCGCACCTGGATCGCGTTGGTCAGCAGCACCACGTAGCTGTCCGAGGCCGGGTCCAGCCAGAGCGAGGTGCCGGTGAAGCCGGTGTTGCCGAAGCTGCCGATCGGAAAGACCCGGCCCCGCGGCATGGAGAACGGGGTGTCGATGTCCCAGCCGAAACCGAACAGGTTCTGCCCGGCGATCGCCGGATAGTGCGGCGCCAGCAGCGGATCCGGGTTCGGCGTGTTTTCGACGGCCGCCCGGGTGGCCGCGTTGGCGGCGTCGACCTGCCCGGGTTGGTGTCCGGGCTGCTGGGGGGTCGTCATCAACGCCACGGTGGCCTGCCGCAACGGGAACTCACTCGGCCGGCCGGCCAGCCGGTCCAGCAGCGCCTGGGCGAAGACACTCACGTCATGGGCGGTGGAGAACACGCCGGCATTCCCGGCGACGCCGCCCATCCGCCGTGCGGTCGGGTCGTGCACGGTGCCGCGCAGCAGCCGGCCGAAGTCCGGGTTCTCGGCGGGGTCGTCGATGTGCTGCTCGTCCCACGCGGTCGGGGCGATGCGGCCCAACAGCTCGGTGCTCCAGGTCCCCGGCGGACAGGCCGGCGGATCGCCCCCGTCCGGCCCGGGAGCCCAGCCGATCGCCGACCCGCGCACCACATGCGGGCCGCACGCTTTGGCCGCCGGAAGGTAGCGGGTCTCCGTCATGCCAAGCGGGGCAAAGACATTGCGTTGCACGTAGACGTCTTCGTCCTCCCCGGTGAGCTTCTCGACCAGCGCGCCGAGCAGCAGCAGGTTGATGTCGGAGTAGCGGAACTCCGCGCCGGGCGCCGACACCAGCGGCGCGCTCAGCGCCCGACGGATGCCCTCCGCCTTGTCGGCTTCGGCCAGCCCCCACGGGTCGTGCAGGTCGATGTCCACGGCCTCACCGGAGGTCTGGGTGAGCAGCATCCGCAGCGTCACCTGGGCACGCTGCGGGTCGCCGTCCGGGTTGAAGTCGGGCAGGTGCTGCTGCACCGGATCGTCGAGACCGATCTTGCCCTGTTCGTAGAGCTGCATCACCGCGGTCGTGGTGGCCAGGCACTTGGTCAGCGACGCGATGTCGAAGATGGTGTCCTCGGTCATCGGCTCGGCCGGTGCCGGCGCCCCGTCGAGCCCGGCTTCGCCGTCTAGCTTGCGCACCCCGTAGGCCCGGTGGAAGGCGACCCTGCCGGCGTGGCCGACCACCAGCACCGCGCCGGGCATCCGGTCGGCGGCGATCGCATCGTCGATCAGCTTGGAGACCGGCGCGAACTCCGGGGGCTCGGGGGCGGGATCCACCGCCGGTTGCTGGATCACCGGCGTCTCACTCCTTACCGTGGTGCGGGTGTCGCGCGCCGCATCGCCACGCGAGCACGCCGCGGCGAGCACCAGCAGGACCGTCGCCGCGGCGGCAAACCTACGCAACCCCAGCCGGCCGACCGGGCGTGGCAGCCGGGTCCGCGGTGGCTGGGAGTCATCGTCGCTGGTTACCCGCGCCAGCGTAGCGAGTGTGGTGGCCCGAGCCGGCCGTCAACCCGGCCAAATTTGAAGCGGTGTGCAGCTGGCGAGGCGGTTGAAGTCCTCGTCGGCGTGCAACAGCGGTGCACCGGTGCGCACGCAGGGAGCGGCGATCAAACAGTCGACCGTTTTGCGGATCGTCACGCCCGCGCGTCGTGCCGTGCGATACAGCGTGGCGGCGAGCATAAAATCGTCGAGGCCCTCCAGACGAAGGATCGGGAAGGCGCGCAGATAGCGCTCCACCAGCGTCGCCTCCCGATCCGACCGCAGCCCCTGCAGAACCTCGGTGACGATGACGTCGGTCAGCGCGACGGGTTCTCCCGATTCGATCAACTCAACACAACGCCGGGCCTGCGGCGCGGGAGCGTCGTTCAGGACGTCGATCCAGACGCTGGTATCGACGACGATCACGAGCGGCCGCGACGGCTCTCGGCCAGGTCGCCGTCCCAGTGCACCTTCCCGCGCAGGTCAAGGATGCCGATCCGGCGGTGCCGGGCGACGAGTTCACGCAGCGCGAGGTCCACGGTTTCGCGTTTCGTCGCCGTCCCGACGAGGCGTTGCGCCTCGCGCAAGACATCGTCGTCGATATCGATGTTCGTTCGCATACACACGAATTTACACAGACCGTTGTGTATGTGCGGCATGCTCGTCCGGCTCGGGCGACCCTGGCGCATCGCGGTCCGCCGCGGCTTGGCAGACTAGGTCCATGGCACACGTAACCTTCCACGGAAACCCGATCAACACCGTCGGCCAACTGCCGGCCGTGGGGTCGTCAGCCCCCGCTTTCAGCCTGACCGGCGCCGACCTCGGTGCGGTCAGCAACGACCAGTTCGGCGGCAAGCCGGTCCTGCTCAACATCTTTCCGTCCATCGACACCCCGGTCTGCGCGACCAGCGTGCGCACCTTCAACCAGCGGGTCGCCAGCAGCGGCGCCGCGGTCGTCTGCGTCTCGAAGGACCTGCCGTTCGCCCAGAAGCGGTTCTGCGCCGCCGAGGGCATCGAGAACGTGACGAACGCGTCGGCATTCCGGGACAGCTTCGGCGAGGACTACGGCGTCACGCTGACCGACGGGCCGCTGGCCGGACTGCTGGCCCGCGCCGTCGTGGTGATCGGCGCCGACGGCAAGGTCGCCTATACCGAGCTGGTGCCGGAGATCGGCCAAGAGCCGAACTACGACGCGGCGCTGGCCGCGGTCGGCGCCTAGTCTCGACTGTCGTATCCCGGGCGGTGGCCGCGTCGGCCATCCGCCGGGAGTGTCAGTTGTCTTCTCCAGGGGCGCTCCCTTCGACGCGCACGGTGTTGCAGATCGGGTTACCGACCAGCGCGCAGTCCCTGTCCTGATCGATGCATGCCTGGAACTGCTCGTCGGTCAGGGTCTGTGACGGCGCCTGGCAGTGGTCGGGTCCGGCGACCGGGGACGCGCGAGCCGCTGCGGGCGCACCGATGGCGAACACTGCCGCGGTGAGGGCGGCGGTCAACCTGTTCATGCCCACCGGTCTACCGCACGGGTGTGACAAGCCGTGCGGGCAAGAAGGCGATAGCGCCGGTGATACCGAGTTGTGCACTGGCAATGGGAGCTGTCAGACCCCGACGACGATGAGACGATCGGGGTGTGAACGACTACGACATCATCGGCGACATCCACGGCCACGGTGCCGAGCTCGAAGCGCTGCTGGCCCAGCTCGGTTACCGCTGCAACGACTGGACGTCGGCGTACTGGCATCCGAAGCGGCGCGTGGTCTTCGTCGGCGACCTGGTCGACCGCGGCCCGCAGCAGCGGCGGGTGCTCGAGATCGTCACCCGGATGGTGGACGCCGGCAGCGCCCAGGTGGTGATGGGCAACCACGAGTTCAACGCGATCGGCTACGCGACCATCCGCCCCGGGGGCGATGGTGAGTACTTGCGTCCGCACACCGGGAAAAACGCCCACCAACACCAGGCGTTTCTCGACGAGCTGAGCACCACCGAGCGGGAGAGGCATCTGGAGTGGTTCAAGACGCTGCCACTCTGGTTGGACCTGGGTGGTCTGCGGGTCATCCACGCCTGCTGGCATGACGAGTCGATGCGGATCGCCGACGAAACGTTGGGCGGGAACCGGTTCAACACGCTCGACCAGTTCGTCCGCGCGTCGACCAAAGGCGACCCGCTGTACCACGCGATCGACGTGCTGCTCAAAGGCCCGGAGATCAGCCTGGCCGAATACGGGCAGCCGGCGTACCAGGACAAGGGCGGCGCTATCCGCGAGAAGGCCCGGATCTGCTGGTGGGACGAGGATGCCACGACGCTGCGACAGATCGCCCTGGTGGACGACGGATCGAAAACCGTCGACGGCGAACCGTATCCGGTGCTGCCCGACATCGAAATCCCGCTCGAAGAACGCGATTACGCCTACACCGGAACGGTGCCGGTGTTCTTCGGGCACTACTGGCGGAGCGACGAGCCGGAGCCGTCGCGCGACTTCGGCGCCCGCAGCGCCTGCGTGGACTTCAGCGTCGCCAAGGGCGGAGCGCTGACCGCGTACCGCTGGTCCGGCGAGGACCGGGTGGACCCCGACCACTACATCAGGCTGGCCGGTTGACCGGAGCGCCGCCGATGCCGCGCTGCGCCAACGCATCACCGAGCTGTCGGTGCACATCCCGTGCGGCGGGCTGCGCGGCCCGCCGCGGCGTCGCAGCCGCTACGCCTCGTGCCTGCCGGCGCGCTGGCAGTCCTGCCGGCACGAAGACTCCCCCGTGGTGTGGGAGGGCTGCGACGTCTCCCGGGAGTGGGACCTGTGCCTGGTCTGCCTGCGCGGCGCCGCCGGCGGGGTATCGCGCTGGGCGTGGCTAGCCTGCGAGCACTGCCGTGCGGTCAACGACGCGCTGGGCCGGTCGCTGGCGTTGGGCCGGCACAGCCGGATGAACGGCATCGGGGTGGTAGTACGCGCTGCGTAATTTCGATACTGACAGCAGCGGGCTAGCGCCGTGCGCCGGACGGGACGCGTCGGGTCGGTCGGTTAACCTGGCACCGCGAGGCGCGACGAAGGGGAGTCCGGATGCTGGTCCTGCACGCCTGCTGGTCGGCAACGGATGGCTGCCGGCTGTGGGCCGAGGACTCCGATGCGGCGGTCAAAAGCCGCAGCCAGGCGCTGCGTTCGGCGCGGCCGCACCCGTTCGCGGCACCGGCCGAGGTGATCACCGGGATACACCCGGGCAAGCCCGGCACCTGCGTGCTGCTGTTGCCCTCCCTGCGGTCGGCGCCGCTGGACTCCCCGGAGCTGATCCGGCTCACCCCCCGCCCGGCCCCGCGGACCGATGCCACCCTGCTGGGGTGGACGGTGCCGGTCGTGCACCTGGCCGCCGCCGCCGCATCGGCGGTGATCGACCAGCCGGTCACCGAGGTCCGCTACGGCGCGTCGATCGGCTACCTCGGCGAACTGGTCGGCTTCGCGCGTGAGCTGGTCGAGCGGGGTCGGGTGCTGCCGGCGCTGCGCCACGACGAACACGGCGTGACCGGGCGTTGGCGCCCGGTGCTGCAAGGCCGTGACGTGGCCGCGATGACGGCGCTTGCCACCGCGATGCCGCCGGTGTACCGGGCCGAGAACGACGGCTCGGACCCGCACGAGTTGGCGTCGTCGACGCTGGAGGCGATGGTCGACGCCGCGGCGCGGGCCGCCCTGGCCGGGGTGGACCTGCTGCCGCCGCGCCGGGGGCGCCGCCCGACCCGCCTTCCCGCCGTCGAGGGGTGGTTGGTGGCGCTGACCGCCCCCGACGGTCGATTCGACGCTGCCCCAACCGAACTCGATTCGCTGGCGCGGGCGTTGGCGCCGTGGGAGGAGATCGGCACCGGCGCCGTCGGCCCGGCCACCGTGACATTCCGGCTCTCCGAGGTCGACGACGCCGCCGTCGACGGCCGCGACCCAGCGGGGTCGCGGGGGCGGGTGGAGTTACTGCTGCAGTCGACGCAGGACCCGAGCCTGCTGGTCTCCGCCGCACAGGTGTGGAACGACGACGGCAGCCTGCACCGCTGGCTGGACCGGCCGCAGGAGCTGCTGTTGGCCGAGTTGGGCCGGGCCAGCCGGATCTTCGCCGAACTGGCCGACGGCCTGCGCACCGCATGCCCGTCGCAGCTCATCCTCGACGCCGACGGCGCCTACCGGTTCCTGTCCGAGACGGCCGCCGTGCTCGACGAGGCCGGATTCGGGGTGCTGCTGCCGTCCTGGTGGGACCGGCGCCGCAAGCTCGGGCTCACCGCCTCGGCGTCCACCCCGATCGACGGCGTGGTGGCCAAGCCCAGCAAGTTCGGTCGTGAGCAGCTTATCGACTTCCGCTGGGAGCTCGCGATCGGTGACGACACCCTCACCGACGACGACATCGCGGTACTGGCCGCCGCCAAGTCCCCGCTGATCCGGCTGCGCGGCCAGTGGGTGGCGCTAGACCCGGACCAGCTGCGCCGCGGGCTGGACTTTCTGGCGCGCACGCCGACCGGCCGCAAGACCGCCGCCGAGATCCTGGCGTTGGCCGCCCGCCACCCCGACGACGTCGACACCCCGCTGGAGGTCACCGCGGTGCGCGCCGACGGCTGGCTCGGGGAGCTGCTGGCCGGGACCGCCGCGCAGTCGCTGGCCCCGGTCAGCCCGCCGGACGGCTTCACCGCGACGCTGCGGCCCTACCAGCTGCGCGGCCTGTCCTGGCTGGTGTTCTTGTCCTCGCTCGGCCTGGGCAGCTGCCTGGCCGACGACATGGGGCTGGGCAAGACGGTTCAGCTGCTGGCGATGGAAGCCGTTCAGCGACACCAGGATCCCGACACCGGGCCGACGCTGCTGCTGTGCCCGATGTCGCTGGTCGGAAACTGGCAGAAGGAGGCGGCGAAATTCGCGCCGGGGCTGCGGGTCTACCCCCACCACGGCGGCGCCCGACTGCGCGGCGATGCCCTGGATGAACTGCTGGCCGACACCGATCTCGTCGTCACCACCTACGGCACCGCCACCCGAGACATCGACGAGCTGGCCGGAAAACAGTGGAACCGGGTGGTGCTCGACGAAGCGCAGGCGGTGAAGAATTCGCTGTCCCGGGCGGCCAAGGCGGTGCGACGGCTGCAGGCCGCGCACCGGGTCGCGCTGACCGGCACCCCGATGGAGAACCGGCTGGCCGAACTGTGGTCGATCATGGACTTCCTCAACCCCGGGCTGCTGGGATCGTCGGAGCGGTTCCGCACCCGCTACGCGATCCCGATCGAACGCCACGGGCAGACCGCGCCGGCCGAGCACCTGCGAGCGGCCACCCGGCCCTACATCCTGCGCCGGGTGAAGACCGACCCGACGATCATCGACGACCTGCCGGAGAAGATCGAGGTCAAGCAGTACTGCCGGCTCACCGCCGAGCAGGCCACGCTGTATCAGGCCGTCGTCGACGACATGATGGACAAGATCGAAAACAGCGACGGCATCGAGCGACGCGGCAACGTGCTGGCCGCGATGACCAAGCTCAAGCAGGTGTGCAACCACCCGGCGCAGCTGCTGCACGACCACTCGCCGGTGGGCCGCCGATCGGGGAAGCTGATCCGGTTCGAGGAGATCCTCGAGGAGATCCTGGCCGAAGGCGACCGGGTGCTGTGTTTCACCCAGTTCACCGGGTTCGCCGAGCTGCTGGTGCCGCACCTGGCGGCACGCTTCGGCCGCGATGTCGCCTACCTGCACGGCGGCACCCCGAAGAAACGCCGCGACGAGATGGTGGCCCGGTTCCAATCCGGGGACGGGCCCGGTGTTTTCGTGCTGTCGTTGAAGGCGGGCGGCACCGGGCTGAACCTGACCGCAGCCAATCATGTCGTGCACCTTGACCGGTGGTGGAATCCGGCGGTGGAGAACCAGGCCACCGACCGGGCGTTCCGGATCGGACAGCAGCGCCGCGTGCAGGTGCACAAGTTCATCTGCACCGGCACGCTGGAGGAGAAGATCGACGAGATGATCGAGGATAAGAAGGCGCTGGCCGAGCTGGTGGTCACCGACGGCGAAGGCTGGCTGACCGAGCTGTCCACCGGTGACCTGCGTGCGGTGTTCGCGCTGTCCGAAGGGGCCGTCGGTGAGTAGGGGGCGCTCGGATCGTTGGGACGGCTGGTATCCGCCGCCGGCACAGCCCCGCCCGGTCGAGGGCGGGCTCAAGGCGCGCAGCACCCGCGGCGCGATCGCAAAGACCTGGTGGTCGGAGCGGTTCATCGCGGTGCTGGAAGGCTTCGGCTTGGGCAGCCGGCTGCAGCGGGGCCGCAGCTACGCCCGCAAGGGGCAGGTGATCTCCCTGGAGGTCGACGCCGGGGCGGTCATCGCTGCCGTGCAGGGCAGCCGGGCCCGGCCGTACCGGGTGCGGATCGGGATCGGCGCGTTCGGCAAGGCCGAGTGGGCCCGAATCGAACAGGCGTTGGCCGAAAATGCTTGGTACACCGCCAAACTTCTGGCCGGGGAGATGCCCGAGGACATCGAGGACGTCTTCGTGCGCCTGGGGCTGTCGCTGTTTCCCGGCACCGTCGCCGATCTGGCGTTGGACTGCTCCTGCCCGGATTTCGCCGTCCCGTGCAAGCACCTGGCCGCGGTGTTCTATCTGCTCGCCGAATCCTTCGACGAGGACCCGTTCACCATCCTGGCGTGGCGCGGCCGGGACCGCGCCGACCTGCTCGAGCACCTGGCCGCCGTGCGCGCCGACCGTTCCCCGGGCACCGACCGAGCCGAGCACCCGGCGCGGCCGCTGGCGGACTGCCTGGTGGGCTACTACCTGAGGCAGGACGGGACGGCGGTGTCGGACCCGGCGTCGCCCGGTCCGCCGGCCGCGCTGCTCGACCTGCTGCCGGAGATCGCGGTGGCCGTGCGGGGACGGTCGCGGCCCGAGCTGCTGCGGCCGGCGTATCTTGCGTTTTCGGGTGGGGAGTCAACCCGGGTTGGGCAGCCAGCCGACGCCGGCGGAAACTCACCCGCTGGTTGACGAATCCAGGCTGGCACGAACATCTTTCATCCGCCGGTAGAGCCGCAGCGGATGCTCGGGTATCCGCAGGAACCCGTACCGCTGGTAGAACGCAGCGGCTTGCTCGTCGATCGCGTCGACCACGACAAGGCGTGCAGCGGCGGCTTCTCCGGCCAGCACCGCCTTGCGCAGCGCCTCAGCGAGAAGCATTGCGCCGACACCGCTGCCCCGCTCTGCACGATCGACCGCCAGTCTGGCCAGCAACACAACGCCGACCGGATAAGCCGGCATGCCGCGCAGAAGCTTCGTCGGGGCCTCGACGCGACGTACCGAGCCCATCGACAAGCTGAAGTAGCCGACGACGCGGCCACGTCGGGTGACGAAGGTCCGCGCGGAGTCCATGCCTTGCGCCGCCAGCGCGTGGCGGTGCAGCCACTCGTCGAGTACCGCGTCTCCCGAATTGAAGGTACCGACGTCGTGGTGAGCGCCAAGCCGTTCGAGCGGGACCCACCGCGGGTGGCTCACGTTTCGGACGGCTTCGGGGTGTTCTTGAACAGGTCGACCAGTTCCGGCACCGATTCAGCCGGCTTGTCGAGTTCGGCGATGAACCGGTCGAACGCCGCATTCGACAGCACCAGATCTTGGTGCTGTTTGACCACCCGCTTCGCCCGCGAGGTGACGGTGTCGAGCACGAACGCCGTGACGGTGCTGTCCTCGAGTCCCGCCGCCTGACGGATGAGCGAATCCTGCTCGGGGGTGACGCGCACCTCCAGCCGATGACGCCGGGTGTTGACCGAACGATCGCTCATCGACCAACTCTACCATCGTCCGGACGGTGTCCGGACGTCAAACAGCTTCAAGAGCGTATCGTTGCTGATGTTGCCCGTCGCCACCACGACCAGCTTCCGCGGCGAACCCTTCAGAAGGTGTCCATCGCGAAAATCGCGATCCTTGGTAATCACCACTCGTTCCTGCGTATCGGCGACCTCGACAACCTCTGCATCGGTAGATGCGTTCCCGCATGCCAAGTCACTGGTGTGGAGAACGTCATGGCCGGCGTCGCGAAGAAAGGCGGCCAATCGAATCGGCAACTGTGCGTCGACCAAAAACTTCACGCCGAACCGAGCGCAACGCTATGACCACCCGAGGTCAACGCACCGAACTCCAACGTCGCGAGAAGATCCGCACGCTCCAGGTCCGGATAATCGGCGAGGACGTCCTCAATGGTCATGCCAGCGGAGAGAAGCTCCAGCAGTGACTGGACCGGATACCGCAGGCCCCGCACCACCGGCTGCCCATGGCATACCGCCTGGTCCACAGTGGTCCGCTCCAACCGTGTCACCTGGTCAGGATACCGATTAGGTGCATTCCGGGGCAGCCTTCAGCCGGCGCGGCGCCGCTGACCCCCGCGTGCGCCGGATGCGGCAGGAAGACAGCCGCTGATCGAACCGCTGCGGCCAGCCCGACCGCGGACCACGTCGCAGGCCGCCTCAAACCGTGCCCATTCGGCGTGTGACGGTCGCACCGAGTAGCAGAACGCGGGCCCGCCGACGCGTCGACGGAACACCAGCTCACGCATGTCAGTGCTGCCGCGAAACACCCTGGCGTGAACCCACGCCAGGGCGGGACCGACGGGTCTTTGATGCTCAGAGCCATGTTGGTACCTTTTCCGACCCACATTGGTACCGAAGGTACCTAAGGCCAGACGCCAGGCCGATTCGGCGCGCGAGCACGCACGCCGGCACATGCCGCCACGCAGGACGGATCGGCAACAGCCGAATAGACGATCCCGCAACCGCTGATGGACAGATCCGCAGCAATAGTATGGACGGATCCGCGAGGTATTCTGTCCGGATGGCCGTGATCGAACGGGCGATCGCCCCTGTCGTGCTGACCGCTCTCGCCGACACACCCGTCGTCGTCGTCAATGGCGCTCGTCAGGTCGGGAAGACGACCCTGGTCGCGGGACTTGAGTACCCGAGCGGGCGAGCCTGTGGCATTTCCGCGATCGCGGTGGCGCCGAAGTTGATTTCGTTCTCGAACACCCCGACGGTCGGGTCTGCGGTATCGAAGTCAAGGCAACCAGTACACCGCGGACCGAACACCTGCACGGTCTCCGCTATCTCGCCGACCGGCTCGGTGACCGGTTTCAGTTCGGCGTGCTGCTCACCGCAGCACCGGAAGCCACCCCGTTCGGTCCGAGGCTTGCGGCCCTACCGGTCAGCTCGCTCTGGACACGCTGACGACGGGCTGGGCGCGACCGCGACGTGTCGGTGCCCCTCGCTGGTCTCGCAGCTCTCCTCGGCGGTGGCGGAGCTCGTCGTGACCAAGATCCGTGACCAGGATCGTGGTTCCGGGGTCGGGCAACGCCACCGTGTTTGCGTGCGACGCCAAGGGGTCGCAATGATGAGCCGATGAGCGCCCTCGCCGACGCGGTTCTGCCTCTCATCCGGACCCGGGCCGACGGTTGGCGGTGGCACATCGCCAACGCGCACGGGGGCCCAGATGCACGAGGCGGTGGCGATCCTGTGTCAAGCCGCTGATGATGACGACCCCGTCGAGGTGTTCGCGGTGACCCAACGCGCGATCGGATCAGCGCTGAAGGTGATCATGCGCGCCGACGACTCCAGTGGGATCATCGGCGACGCCTGCCGCGACCTGCTGGAGCTGCACGCGGCTCTGGCGCCCGGGCCCGCCCACCGGGGACGTTAGCTCGCGCGTACCAGGAAGCAGAGCCAGGGATCAACCAGTGATGGCAGGCGCGTCGCAGGCGCACCGATTCGTCAACGAAATCCTCAATTACGCCACCGCTGCCCGCGCCCCCATGAACACCTCGGTCGGCATCGGCCTCCGGACCCGCCAGGTGATCGCCATCGGCCGCTCCCCCTCATGCGAGACATAGTCGGCCGGTCCGAGGAACACGTACGGCGAGGTGCCCAGTGGATACTGCTTGGCCTCCCGGACGAACAGCAGCACGTGCGATCCCAGTTCGCGGTGGTGGATGTAGCGCTGGCCGGTTTTGGATGCCTCGGAGGTGGTTGACTGGGATTCCCAGTGGAAAAGCTCTGGGCTGAGCGCGAAGTCGCGGTACATGGTGGTCGGTGAGTAGTCGGTTTCGGTCTTCTTCAGCGTGACGAAGAACGCGTCGGCGTTGATCTCCTCGCACCAGATGACACCTTCGCGGAAGTGGCTGGGCTTGCGCCGCGCAGCTGCCCCGAGGCCGGCCAGGATTTCCTCCCGCGAGTAGCGGGCGTGCACCGCCAGCGGGACCTCTGCCAGGTCCGGGATCAACTCACCGAGCAACGTGGTGCTGCGGTGCGCGGCGTCGAAGGCGATGTCGATCACCTGACGCATCTCGCTGAGCACCGG